>CAJARE010000070.1 GCA_903944255.1 uncultured beta proteobacterium | reverse complement strand
CATGCCGAGCTCTTCAGCGGCATAATCAATAAATTGACGCACGCTGAACTGCACACCAGTGGCAATCACAAAATCTTCTGCTTGTTCTTGTTGCAACATCAACCACTGCATCTCAACATAGTCACGCGCATGACCCCAGTCACGCTTGGCATCGAGGTTGCCAAGGTAGAGGCACTCTTGCAGGCCTAACTTGATACGCGCAAGCGCGCGGGTAATTTTGCGTGTCACAAAAGTTTCACCGCGGATTGGGCTCTCGTGGTTAAACAAGATCCCGTTGCACGCATACATGCCGTACGCTTCGCGATAGTTCACGGTGATCCAGTATGCGTAGAGTTTGGCTACGGCATACGGTGAGCGCGGATAAAACGGTGTGGTTTCTTTTTGGGGAATTTCTTGTACCAAGCCATAAAGCTCAGAAGTCGATGCTTGATAAAAACGGGTTTTCTTCTCTAGCTTGAGGATGCGGATCGCTTCCAAAAGACGTAGTGCACCTAGTGCATCAGAATTGGCGGTGTACTCAGGCTCTTCAAAAGAGACGGCTACATGAGACTGCGCTGCTAAGTTATAGAGCTCATCCGGTTGCGTTTGCTGAATGATGCGAATCAGGCAGGAAGAGTCAGTTAAGTCACCATGGTGCAGGGTGAGTTTATTACCCTCGATATGCGGGTCATGGTAGAGATGATCGATACGGTCAGTATTAAAGAGGGAGCTACGGCGTTTAATCCCGTGTACTTCATAACCCTTTTTAAGTAAGAACTCGGCTAAATACGCACCATCTTGGCCAGTAATACCGGTAATCAGGGCAACTTTTGATTTTGACATGGGGGTTTTCTTAATGATTGGATTAAACAGATCAATATGCAGTAAATACGCTATTGTAAATTGTTTTAAATGCTAACTTTCGCTTGTCCCACCCGCAGAAAGACAAGCAAATACAATGAGATGAATCAAACAAGAGAACAAGGGTAGATATTGGTGGGGATGCCAGTAAAAGCAGAACGTGGTAGAGGATTCTTGCGCAAGCTAGATCGCTGGATTGGCGTGCCTTTATTGTTCGTTTTAGGCTTATTTCATAGCAAAAGAGCCAAACCTGCCCAGTTTCAGCGTATTGGCGTCTGTATTTTTGCCGCCATTGGCGATGCTTTGCTGGCTTCTTGCCTAATAGCTAGCATCCGAAAAGCCTATCCTGGCTCAAAAATCACTATTTTTGCTACTCCAGCAAATGTTTCCACTTTTGATCTCATCGGGAGCTATGACAATCTAGTGCTAGTGCCCATTACGCAGCCCTTGGCCGCAATTCAGCAGGTGCGCGCCCATCCGGTTGATTTGTTGATTGATACCTCTCAGTGGCCCAGAATTGGGGCTGTAGTGGCAGCATTGAGTGGTGCACGCTGGACAATTGGCTTTGAGACTGAGGGACAAAATCGTCATTTTTCTTATGACGCCACAGTCAAACACAGCCCCAAAGTCCATGAATTAGAGAATTTTCGGGCTTTATTGCGGCCCTTGGGCATAGAGGCCCAAGCCATGCCACCGATCGATTTATCTACCCTAGCTGGTATAGATTGCCTAAATATTAAGCAACCTTACCTTGTTTTGCATCCATGGGCTAGTGGCAATCACTTTCAATTACGCGAGTGGCCTATCTCATCCTGGACAGCCTTGGCACTCAAACTGATTCAATCCGGCTATGGAGTGGTGATTACTGGGGGTCCCGGGGATAAGGATCGAGGTAATGCCCTCTTCCAGGAAATTGATCGGGGCGTTCGGGGCTTTGAGGGCAACCTATCGGGCGCTCTTCTGAATTTAGCAGGGCAAGCTGATCTCTTAAAAACAGCAGCCTACCTTAATGGCGCAGTAGCTGTTGTCTCGGTGAATACTGGCACCATGCATCTTGCTGCCTTATTCAATAAGCCCTTAGTTGCCTTGCATGGCCCGACCAATCCAGATCGTTGGGGTCCTGTATATCCAGGCGCTAATAATGGGCAAAGTGTTGTGGTTCTTGGGCCAGGCATTCAAGAGGGTGGCGCTTATCTTAATCTCGGTTTTGAGTACCCACAAAACCCAATCTACTTAATGGATCAAATTTCTGTAGAGGCAGTTGTAGATGCTTTGCGCAAATTTTCCATAAATATCGTTTAGTACTGCAAAATACGACGATGGCTGCATCCTACATTATTAATTCGTATCTGATTCGTGTTTTTGATTTTGTCATCATCAATTTGGTGGGGCTAGGTACTTTTTTTGCAATTCAGTATTTCAAAGATCCTGATTTAGATTTACAACGCTATGCCTCCTTAATGGTGTTGGCAAGCTTGGCTTATTTGGTTTTAACCAATCGCGCTTATCGCTCTTGGCGGGGTGGTAATCTCATGGCCCTTTTTGGTCAGGTAGCAAGCGGTGTTTTAAAAACCTGGATTTTGATTCTGATTTGGTTGGTATTTAGTAAATCGACTGAGATGTATTCACGACTTTGGTTGGGTTCGTGGGCCATTTTGAGTCTCGTTTTTCTATGTAGCAGCCGATTGTTTAGTTATATTTTGATTCGGCGCTATCGTAGCAAAGGCGTGAATTTAAGACATATCGCCATCGTTGGCTCTGGTGGAACAGCCGATGAAATAGCGCGTCGTATTAGTGAGTCACCTTGGTCTGGTTATCGGGTGCAACTCCAATTAAAAGACTTAGACATAGGCAAATTAACGGATTTAGCAAAGCAGCCTCTTAATGAGATTTGGCTGGCCCTGCCGATGGGTGATGGTTCACAAATGCGAATGGTGATGGAACATTTGCAAATGAGTACAGCAACCATTCGGTTTGTGCCCGACTGGTTTTCTTTCCGTCTGATTAATCATGGCGTGAGTGAGGTCCTGGGAATGCAGATGATTGATCTGTATGGCACTCCTATGACAGGGATGAATTTATTCCTTAAATCGATGGAAGATTTTTGTTTGTCGATTTTGATCTTGGTATTTATTAGTCCCTTAATGCTGATTTTGGCAATTGGAGTCAAGCTGAGTTCGCCCGGCCCGGTGTTTTATCGTCAAGAGCGCGTAGGTTGGAACGGTGAAGTGTTTGAGATCTATAAATTTAGAACGATGCCCGTTGATCTTGAAGAGGGTAAGGTTATTTGGGGAGGCTCTGCTAATAAATCAGTCACACCATTCTCCAAATGGTTGCGATCTACAAGCTTAGATGAGTTGCCTCAGTTTTTTAATGTCCTGCAAGGCAAGATGTCAATTGTGGGACCAAGACCGGAGCGCCCCGTTTTTGTGGAGCAATTCAAAAAAGAAATCCCAGGCTATATGAAGAAGCATTTAGTCAAGGCTGGTATTACAGGTTGGGCACAAATTCATGGTTGGCGAGGCGATACTGATCTGACTGCACGTATTGAGCATGATCTGTATTACATTGAAAATTGGTCTGTCTGGTTAGATCTAAAGATTATCTTCTTCACGATCTTCCGTGGCTTTGTCAATAAAAACGCTTACTAGCTTTCTGTTTTTCTTGGCTCTATCAACATTGCATTGAGTAGCGCAATACAAAAGAACAGAATTTCAATTGTATGTTTACTGCTCACTTCTGCAATCGTAAAAGTAAAGAGTAAATCTGCCGCAACCCAAATGACCACTAAGCGGTTCGGTGAATCGCTTTTCAGGGCTAAGACAATGGTTGAGAGCAGGGCGCCTAGCGTCAGTAAAAGTCCAGGAATGCCAAATGCCAGGCCTAAGTCAATCCAGGCGCTATGTGAGGAACGAACCGTGGCTTCAGGATAGGATTTGCGAATCACCTTGCCCAATGAATGCTCAAGAAGCCCATAACCAAAGGGATTTTGAGTGATGGAATGGATTCCAGCGGTCGCCCAAGCAGCGCGCTCATAGTTATTGGGGTATACCGGTTCACCAGAAGCAGTCTTTGGGTAACCATATTTTTTGACATCTTGCCAATTGGGTACTTCATCAATTTTGACGGCAACCGTAACATCGTCTACAAAATTATTCCAGCCGCGGTTGATGCTCAAGTGCTGTTGGATAAAAATAATGATCAGAATCGCTGGAATCAGAGTCGCTAAACCAATTTTCCAATCTAGCTTTCCGAGTTTGATTTGCTGAGTTAACTTTGAGGCTCCTACATAGAGAACCCAGCTTGCAATCAAGATGATGCCAACACCCACACCATTGCGCGTATCGATAATAGTGGTAACGGCAAATAAAATGGTTAGTACGCCTAAGAGCCAATAGCAATAGATTGGCCATGGGTAATGAGGACGATTATTGAGTAATGCGTTGGCAGATGAACCACAAATAGCGCTGATAAATAGACCGCCCATCAATACCGTATTAATCTTGTTTCCAAAAGGGCTGGAAAAATAATAGTTCGGCATAAAAGCCTGGCCAGTTTGAGAATAGACCCCTAGGTAATGGATGAGTAAGTAAACAAATGAGGCATAAATTCCGAGCCATAAAAATTGGGCACGTTGTGGATGCTCACGCAATATCAGTCCAGTCGCGGTTCAATTAAAGATCGACTCTAAGACTCTGAGCCAGGTACTACTGAGTTCTTGAAATTGCTGCCCAGATTCACTGCTAAAAAAGAAGTAATGAATCACAACCCAAATGAGCATTGCAAAGGAGAGCGCTAGGGGTGTGTATTGACCCCAAGTGGCAGATTGGGGTCTGGAAAGGTCT
>CAJARE010000069.1 GCA_903944255.1 uncultured beta proteobacterium | reverse complement strand
TATCCTGATCTGAGTGCTGACACACTACAAAAGCTTTTTAGCGCCGCTCTGATCATGACCCTTCTAGCATCAACTGAAGCAATGGCTATCGCCCGTGCAATTGCACTAAAGACTAAAGATAATTTCAATGCTAACCAAGAATTTATTGGCCAGGGTTTAGCCAATGTTTTTGGCGCCTTTTTCTCAGCCTATCCGGCCAGCGGTTCATTTAATCGAACAGGCGTGAACTTAGCCTCTGGTGCCAAAACACCGCTTTCTGCAATATGCGCGGCAGTATTTCTGGTGATTTTGTTGGTTTTCGTATCGTCCTTAGCGCAATACATTCCTTATGTTGTGATTGCTGCTCTCTTATTGGTAGTAGCCTGGAATTTAATTGATCTGAAGCAGATTCGTCACGAAATCCGCATGGGTCCGAATGAATGGATCCCAATGATGGTAACAGGAATTGCTACCATCACTATTCCATTGGAGTGGGCAATTCTTGGGGGAATTCTGACTTCAGTAGTCGTTAAGTACTTCTTGAAGAAACACTAATGAGAGTTGAGCAGATCCAAGAGCTTTAATCGCTGAACTTTGCCTGATGGTCCTCTAGGCAAGTCATCCATAAATAGAATCGACTTCGGCGTTCTAAATTTTCCAAGTTCTTTGATACAAAAATGACGCATCTCTTCTTCAGAACAAGTTAAGCCTGGTTTTAAAACAATACAAACCATGATCTCCTGCCCATAATTGACGTCAGGGATCCCAACTGCAGCAGCATCTAATACTGCTGGATGTTTTAATACAGCCTCATCAATTTCACGAGGAGCGATATTTTCTCCACCTTTAATGATAAGCTCTTTGAGGCGGCCAGTAATAAAATAAAACCCATCATCATCACGCAAACCAAGATCACCAGTTTTTAGCCAAGCCTGGCTATCAAAGGCCTTAGCTGTCTCAGCCTCTGCTTTGTAATACGTATTCAAAACATTGCCACCACGTAAGCAGATCTCTCCTACTACATTGTTGCCAAGTAACTTTCCATCAGCGTCAATAACTTTTGCCTCGACTCCACAAGGAAGACCAGGACTGCCATAGCGGCGCCTTTCATCATGCGGGTTACAAAATACCATTGAGGCAGACTCTGTCATACCCATGCCTTCAATCACAGTGATTCCAAATAGAGCTTCAAACTCACGATGATGCTCTGGAGGAAGCGGGGCTGAAGCTGAACGGCCGAAGCGGATTGATTTCAACTCCACACGACTCGGTAAGGTACCGCCACTCTTAGCTGCATTAATTAAATAAGCAATGATGGTGGGGACCATATTAATCCAGGTGCACTGATACTGAATGGCTAAATTCCACCAACTCGATACAGAGAAAGCATGAGGAGCAACAACAGACCCACCAGACACAAAGGGTGTAATGGTTGAAATAACCTGCCCATTAATGTGATAGATAGGCAAAGAACTTAAAACAGTATCTGCCTCTGTCAGCGAATGCCACGATGCCATTGATCTTGCTGCATGAAGCAAATTAGCATGCGTCAACAAAACACCTTTGGGGGTTCCAGTTGTGCCAGAGGTATACATCAGCAAGGCTGACTGATTGGCCTGTAAAGGCGGAAGTGTGCCCGCCTGACTTTGCATAAAAGGCCCCTCTTCGCTATCTGGATCAAGTTCGCACAGTAAAAAGGATCTTTTCGTCTTCTCAAGAGCTAGTAATAAGTTTTGTTTTTTATCTGGCGAATAAAACAAGACCTCTATATCACTGTGGTCCAGAACCCAGGCGAGCTGATCAGTAGGCGCCAATAGATTCAATGGTGTAATCACCCTGCCACAAGCCATCGCAGCCAAAAAGATCGTGCTAGTCTGGCGACCATTGTGCATGTATAAACCAACATGCCCATGAGCACTTATTTTTTGCTCTTCTAGCCATGTTGAAAAATGCTGTGCCTCTTTAGAAAGCTGACCATAAGTGAGGGTCGCTCCATTTTCAGGAGCATATAAAAACACTTTATCACCTTGCACTGCAGACCAATGCAATAGCACCTCACCCAAACTTTGGCATGATGTCGTCACTGTGAAACTCAAGCCTGAGGAAAGCGTGCGAAGTAATCTTTCAAGAGATCTTCAACTTTAGGCACCCGCTCTGGAATCGGCCGAACCACTCTGGTGATATTGAGGTAATGCCGATAGTTCATATTGTCTGAAAAATTATTTTTTCCCCAAGTGCCGCAGCCCATGGAAAGCGAAAATGGTAGGCCATTTTCAAAACTACCCCCAGTAGCAATCGTATGTGCCTGATTCACAATCACTCTCGCTACTTTTAAATTCTCAGCGAGAGTTGCGGCACGTTTTTCCATGACATCGCCACTTAAAGCAGTATGCAAGCCAACTGAATGGCCATTCCCTTGATAGTCATACACATGGGTCACTAAGTCTTGAGCTGCCTTGAAATCGGCAGCCTTCCATACTGTGAGAACGGGACTTAATTTCTCACCCGAAAAAGGGGCACATGACCCAAAACTATCTTCTTCTACCATCAAAAATTTCGCTTCTTTGGCCTTGGGATTTTGTAATTGCGCACGCTCTGCAATCACCGAAGGATATTGGGCCGTCAAAGTCGATGTGAGTTTGCCGCCTTGAAACATCACTCCTTCAAGGCGTTTTTTATCAGCCTCATCTAACATTACACCGCCGGCATTCTCAAGAGCTTTTATAGCGTCCGAATATACATCAGCACAAATCACCACCCCATTCTCACTAGAGCAGCTAGTTGCATTATCAAAAATTTTGGATTGAG
>CAJARE010000068.1 GCA_903944255.1 uncultured beta proteobacterium | reverse complement strand
GTAACCAACATCCAATACACCGTAGATGGTTACGCTCGATTGCGCTTGCGCTGCGCCAGCAATAGCTGACAACGCTGCAACTGCTAATAGCGATTTTTTCATTCTGTAAATCTCCATAAATTGAAAGTAATGCCCAAATAAAACCGGGACCTATGAATTTTGCTTGTTTTGCCTAGCCAATCTCGTGGTCAGGGCAATTAGGAGCTCTTTTTGCTTGTCAAAAGGTAGTTTTTTGGCTTTCTTCGTTGTATCACGGCAACAAGGGCTCTGTTTTCTGTCTTTTTTAGGCTTTAAATGCCAAAATTGTCATATGGCAAGTCGTGAATTCTTAAAAATCCTGAGTTTGGCCCGAATGGGTGACGTATCCGCGCAACAAAAATTGGCCTCAGCCTACCTCACCGGCGAATTTAAAACCCCCATTCAGCCCTCAAATGCCCTGATTTGGCTAGAAAAATCTTATATTTCCATTCAAAATCAAGAACTTAAAGATAAAACCTCAAATCAAGATCAAATTCTAGAGCTTTGGAATCAAGTTACCAACATTCCCTTGGTAGAGACTGTTCATTCGACGGCTTTTCAGTTTGGTTGGGAAGCTTTTTGGAGGCTTTCGACAGGTCAGGAGGAGTTGGGATCCTCCGAGGCACAGCTTGCTTCCAAGTGGCAACTAGTGAACTTGCTCATCAATCCTGAGCACTCTGAAACCCAATCTCAGTTGAGTGACTGGATTCACAAACACCCTCACCCCTCCCTTGAGCAGTTATCCCATTTAGATTTTGCTGGCTTCCAAAAGCTGACTAAGCAGTACCTGGAAGATCTCGCTGAAGGTGAATCGATTTATACCGCGGCTGCAAAAGAACTTCTCATTAAGCTACAACCAAAAAACAAAGCGCTCTCCTCTCTTTGGTCTGCATGGATTGAAAATCAAAATGAAGAGGCACTTGCTCAAGCTGCTGAACTAGGTCTCACAAGTGCGCGACTCAGTTTAGGTTTACGCCTTGCGCAGCTAGATGATCGCAGTGAATCTGGAGGAGATGAAAAACTATCTAAATCAAATGCGTCTCTTAAAAAGGCAGCCTACTGGTTAGAGCTGGCTGCTAAGGATGGTGATCTCAATGCTTGGTATGCATTGGGAGAAATTTATCGTCGACCACAATTTTCAGGATACAACGCAGCTGAGAGTGATCGCTGCTTTGATCGTGCTGCAGATCTTGGTCACCCACAAGCGCAATTTCGTAAAGCGGCCAATCTTTGGCGCAAGCGTGAAAAATTAAATGAGAAAGTTCGTGGCCTACAGGCCTCCTATTGGGTGTGGCAAGCACACCAGCAAGGCGTGGCAGAGGCAAAAGAATTGCTCTCCAAAATTTTAGAGAGTTGCCCAGCACCACAGCAAAATGATTGGTATGAATTAGCATTTTGTGCTGAGCAGGCCTTAAGCCATCATGTAGAACACAAGCTTGATTTAGATTGGATCTTAATGTGCCATCGCCTGATCATTGCCAATCAATTTAATTTCAGTAAAGCAGAGTTGCTACTTTGTGATGTTGGACAACTTCAACATGAACACTGTGTAGTTGTAGACATTCGTTGGGAGTTGCCGAAGATTTTGCCTAGACTGATTCAAATTGAAACCATTCAACAACGACGCGCCCTGCTGGCAGCAGGCAAAATATTTGCTGGTTCTGAATTAGATATTGAAGGTAATTTACGTCAAAGACGCTATCGCTTTGATCGCGTCACCCAATGGCTCACAAGCACTCTCTCGAAAACCTTGAAGCATCAAGCGGATGCTGAGCTCGCTTGATTCTCCGAGTCCTCATCCTCTGGTGATGGCTTAGGCACATAGAACCGGGCAATTAATAATCCAAGTTCGTAGAGCAAAGTCATTGGTATCGCTAAGAGTAGTTGAGAAAGTACATCTGGAGGCGTCACAATTGCTGAGATCACAAATGCCCCAACGATGACGTAAGGTCGAATCTCCCTGAGCTTAGCTAAAGGCACGATTTTCATGTGGACCAAAACGACGACGACTACTGGCACCTCAAAGGTGATACCGAAAGCTAAAAAGGTAGTCATTGCAAAACTCAGGTACTTATCAATATCGGTAGACATCTCCGCACCCAATGGTGCGTTATAGCTCGCCATAAAATTAAAGACTGTGGGGAAGACTAGGAGATAAGCAAATGCCATACCGATGATGAATAAAGAATAGCTGCTAACTACTAAAGGCAAAATCAGTTTTCGCTCATGTGTATATAGTCCTGGTGCAATAAATGCCCAGAGCTGATACATCACTACAGGCAGTGCAATCAAAAAAGCAACTAACATCGTGACCTTCATGGGGACAAAGAATGATCCCGTCACATCCGTCACAATCATCTTGCCACCAGTAGGCAGTGCTTTTAGTAGGGGCTGAGCAAATAAATGAAAAATATCTGGCGCCCAATAGACCAAGCACACAAAGACAACAATAATCGCTAATGCCGATTTAATGACGCGATCGCGTAGCTCGAATAAATGCGAAAGAAAGGATTCTTGTAATCCAGAATCTTGGCTTGAAGTGTCTTGTGTCATGAATGAGTTATTTACCTGCGCTGTGATGAAAGCGCTTCATTCTGGCCGCACCAGATTGCACACGCGTCCGAATTCCAGCTGAGCGCTTAAACCAAACTGGTCTAGCCGCCCGTCGCACGCCCCAACTACTGCGACCTTGACGCTTCGTTTTACGCAAAACTTCTTGCTCATCTGGGGGGAGCTTTTCAAGATTGGTTTCAAAAATATCGGCTTGGTCGCTCAAATTAGCGCTCGCCTCTTGAACAGTTGAGTTGATGCTGTCTTCAACATCTTTAAAGGCAGATGTAGTCTCTTCTCGAAGTTTTTTAAATTCTTCAATCTCCATCTGGCGATTGACTTCCGATTTGACATCAGCCATATAACGCTGAGCACGCCCAAATAGATTGCCGACCATGCGCGCGACCTTAGGCAAGCGCTCTGGACCAATCACTACTAATGCCACTACTGCAATGAGCGCAAGTTTTGAAACTCCAAGATCAATCATTTATCAACCACATGAATTTCTATCTGCGCTATAGCGATTATTTATTTACATCTCTAGCATGAACATCAACTGTTTTGTCTGCAGTTGCAGCTGTTTGCTGCAGTTGCTCTGCAGTTTGCTCTTTGGACTCTTCAGATGTCTTCATGCCATCTTTGAAGCCTTTCACAGCGCCGCCCAAGTCTTGGCCCATATTCCGTAATTTTTTGGTGCCAAACACCAACATCACGATAACCAACACAATTAACCAATGCCAAATGCTAAATGAACCCATTCTTAATCTCCTTGGATTATTTTTTCCAGGGGCGGGGTCCGCCCATCACATGCAAATGCAAGTGATAAACCTCCTGCCCACCATCCGCACCATTGTTTACCATCAATCTAAAGCCGCCATCTCTTCCGGGACGACAGCCTTGCTCTTTGGCAAGACGGGGTGCTAATTCCATCATTCTACCTAGCAAAGGGCTATCTATGCTTTCTGCAGACTCCAACATAGGGATATGTTTTTTAGGAATCATCAAAAAATGCACTGGCGCCGCAGGGTTAATGTCCTTAAAAGCATAGATTTCCTCGTCCTCATAGACCTTTTGAGACGGAATGAAGCCTTGAGAAATCTTGCAAAACAGACAATTGGGATCATTTGACATGGCTTATTCCCTGCCAGAGGCTTTTCTTGCCGCCTTTTCCTCGATTCCCGAGGTGCCTAAACGACGGTCCAGCTCCTCAATCACATCCTCAGGGCGCAAATTAAATTGGGACAGGGCAATCAGGCAATGAAACCAAAGATCGGCCATCTCGCCCACCAATAGCTTTTTCTGCTCTGGCGCCAAGTTAGAGCTACGTACATCTTTTGCTGCCATGACAGCCTCAGTCGCTTCTTCCCCAATCTTTTTCAAGATTCCATCATCGCCCTTTGAAAAGAGCAAAGCGGTATAAGAGGTTTTAGGATCCGACTGGCCTGCCTTAAATGCATCCCGACGCTGATCCACAATATCGGCCAAGTGGGCGAATGCTGAATCTAAATTAGAAGGTTTATTGATCTTTTCTGTCATGACTTTTTTAAATAGCTAGGTCCAATCTACAACTTTCAGCTTCTTCACCCTTTTAAAAGCTTGATCATTTGTTACTAAAGTTGCGCCGATCGAAAATGCATGAGCAGCTATCTGCATATCCAGGGGCCCTAGACTATCACCCTTAGATTCTAGCTCTGTCCTCAAGTTACCATACTGATCAGCCACATCGCTACCCCAAGCTAAGACCTCAACTCTTCTTAAAAATTCATTGACTACTTTATGAAGATTGATGGCATCCGGCTTACGGGCCAGGCCATAACGTAGCTCAGCCTCAGAAATCACAGATAAGCATAGACTATCCATTGGAAGACTGGTAATTCTTTTACTGACGCTTGGGTGCCGCCTAAGAAAATGACTTACCGTATTGGTATCAAGCATGTATCTCATTCATTAACCCCGTCCAAAGGATCGCGGATTTGATTTCCTTGCTTACGATCTTTAGGACTTAAGAAGTCTTTTGGAATCTCAGTATCTTTCAGCGCAAGGAAAAAATCATCCCAACTATCTGGTTTACGAGAGAGAATCAGATCGCCAGTGGATGGGTCACGTCTAATAAAGACTTCCCTTCCCTCAAAGCGAAATTCGGCAGGCAAGCGTACTGCCTGACTACGACCATTCATGAAAATTTTTGCTGTTTGACCCATGATGAGCACCTTTTGGTATATATCAAAGTATATATCATATTACCCAGGGGTTGAAGCTATTTCAAAGCCTTTTTTCTTTTGGGGTATCAGCCCTTAGAAATTTTGACCCAATTAGCTTGCTTGCTGTCCCATTGCATGAAGAAACAACTGTGCTCACCCGTATGACAAGCAATGCCATCTTTTTGCTCGACCATTAGCAATAGCGTATCACCGTCACAATCTAAACGAATTTCTTTGACTTTTTGAGTGTGCCCGGACTCTTCGCCCTTATGCCACAGTTTTTGTCTTGAGCGAGTCCAATACACTGCTTCACCCAAACGTATCGTTGCCAGCAAGGCATCACGATTCATCCAAGCCATCATCAAAATATCATTGCTTCCTACTTCTTGAGCAATCACAGGCACAAGACCCTGCTCATTCCAAGCAATGGCATCTAGCCATGGACCTGGCAGCAGTGTTTCAATAGGAGTAAAGGCGCTCATAGATCAACTGTACAGCGAATCTTAAATGCGAACCGGAATTCCGTGAGAGGCCATATATTCTTTTGCCTCTTGAACCGTGTATTCACCATAATGAAAGATGCTAGCTGCTAAAACTGCATCAGCATGGCCTTTAGTAATGCCATCGACTAAATGCTGTAAATTTCCAACGCCGCCCGAAGCAATTACAGGAATGCTGACAGCATCACTTACGGCAGCAGTCAAAGCCAAATCAAAACCATCCTTACTACCATCCCGATTCATGCTGGTTAATAAAATCTCACCGGCGCCACGCTGAGCAACCTCTTTAGCCCATTCCACTACATCTCTACCAGTGGCAGTTCGCCCCCCATGAGTAAACACTTCCCAATGACCGGCATCAGTTTGTTTTGCATCAATCGCCACCACAATACATTGCGACCCATAATAAGCTGCCGCATCCGTTACTAAATCGGGGCTCGCCACTGCAGAAGAATTCATGCTCACTTTATCTGCACCTGCATTGAGCAAACGACGTACATCAGCCACTGTGCGAACCCCGCCACCTACAGTCAGCGGGATAAATACTTGAGAAGCCACATCTTCAATAATATGCAAAATTAAATCTCGCCCATCAGAAGTAGCGGTGATATCTAAGAAGGTGAGTTCGTCTGCACCTTGTGTGTCATAACGTTTGGCAATTTCAACAGGGTCGCCAGCATCTCGAAGGCCAATAAAGTTGATGCCCTTAACCACACGCCCTGCAGTGACATCAAGGCAAGGAATAATTCTTTTACTTAGCACTAGAGAATTTTCTTTGCGTATTTGAGAGTTAACTCATCAGCATATTTTTGAGCAGCAGCAAGATCTAGATCACCAGCATAAATTGAGCGGCCTGCGATAACGCCCATCACGCCCTCTTCTTCAGCCTTGCACAGCGCTTCGATGTCTTGATTATTTGAGAGACCGCCACTAGCAATCACTGGAATACGAATTGCTTGAGCTAACTTCAGAGTGGCATCAATATTAACGCCCTTGAGCATGCCATCTCGCCCAATGTCTGTGTAAATAATGGCCTCCACGCCCCAGTCTTCAAACTTTTTAGCTAAGTCAATCACTTCGTGCCCAGTGATCTTGCTCCAACCATCAGTTGCGACCTTACCATCACGAGCATCCAAGCCAACCATCACATGCCCCGGAAATGCAGTACAGGCATCCTGAACAAAGCCCGGATTTTTTACTGCGGCTGTGCCAATGATGACGGTACTAATACCATCATCCAATAAACGTTCAATCGTTTCTAAATCACGAATACCGCCACCAAGCTGAACGGGGATTTCATCGCCCACCGCTCTTAATATTGATTTGATAGCAGCCTCATTTTTGAGCTTACCTGCAAAGGCCCCATTGAGATCGACTAGATGCAAGCGGCGCGCGCCCTTACTAATCCAATGTGCCGCCATAGCAGCAGGGTCTTCAGAAAATACCGTGGCTTTGTCCATATCACCTTGTTCTAGTCGAACGCAGTGGCCGTCTTTAAGATCAATTGCAGGGATGAGCAGCATAGTGAGATGTTAGAAAATAATTAAGGTTGCCAAGAAACAAAATTTTGATAAAGCTTTAATCCGTATTCTGCACTTTTTTCTGGATGAAATTGTGTAGCAAAAATATTATCTCGCGCCACTGCAGATGTAAACCAATCTCCATATTCCGTAGAACCGGCAGAATCTTCTTTGCGCTGCGGTACAACATAGTAGCTATGGACAAAGTAAAAGCTGCTGAAGTCTGGAATACCTACCCAAAGTGGGTGCTTACAATCCTGGCGAACCTGGTTCCAACCCATATGAGGAACTTTATAGGCCGATCCATCAGCTTGTTTTTTGCCCTCTAGGTCAAAGCGCCTCACCTCACCCGGAATGAGTCCCAAACATGAAGTCCAATGCCCTTGATTGGGGCGTACTTCAGCACTTTTATCAAAAAGCATTTGTTCGCCAACACAAACTCCTAATAAAGGCTTACTTTTAGATGCCTCTAATAATGCTTCTAATAGACCAGACTCCTCCAGATGTTTCATGCAATCGGGCATAGCGCCTTGACCAGGCAGGACCACGCGAGTTGCTGATCGAATTTCTTCAGGCGTATGTGCTATCAGGACATTGTCATCAGGTGCTACATGATGAAAGGCCTGATAAACAGAACGCAGATTGCCCATTCCGTAATCGACGATCGCAATTGTTTGCGCCAAAGTTAGCCTATTGTCTGCTGTTGTCTACTGGGCAACCAAGGAGTATCTAGATTAGAGACTGCCTTTTGTTGATGGAACAACACCAGATGCTCGTGGGTCAATAGCAAGAGCCATACGCAAAGCGCGGCCAAATGCCTTGAACACGGTTTCAATCTGATGGTGCGCGTTAATGCCGCGCAAATTATCGATATGCAAAGTTACGCCTGCATGATTGACGAAACCCCGGAAAAACTCAATGCTAAGGTCTACGTCAAAATCACCCACACGAGAACGTGTAAAGGGCACATTAAATTCCAAACCAGGGCGGCCTGAAAAATCAATCACCACACGAGATAGGGTTTCATCCAAAGGAACATAAGAATGTCCATAGCGAGTAATACCAGCCTTATCACCCACCGCCTGCGCAAAAGCTTGACCTAGGGTAATGCCAACATCCTCAACGGTATGGTGATCATCAATATGGGTATCGCCCTGTGCTACAACCTTAAGGTCAATCATGCCATGACGAGCAATCTGATCTAGCATATGGTCTAGAAAAGGAACCCCGGAGGCTAATTCAGCCTTGCCAGTACCATCCAAGTTAATGGCAATTTGAATTTTGGTTTCCGAAGTATTTCGGGTAACGTCGGCTTGCCGCATGCTTCATTGCGCCGCGAGGCGAAGTGTTGATTGAAGCCTCATAATATCATTCCTAGCAGACTTATAAATGTAGAAATTGCCTTACTTTCATTCTGAATACTGACCTGAGTACCCCCATGAGCCGTTTTTGGAGCCCCATCGTTCAAACTTTAACCCCTTATGTTCCAGGGGAGCAGCCGCAAATGCAGCGGCTAGTGAAGCTCAATACGAATGAAAGCCCTTATGGGCCCTCCCCCAAAGCTCTTGAAGCGATTAGTAGCCAAAATAATGATGATTTGCGTCTATACCCAGATCCTGAAGGAGTTGCACTTAAAAAGGCAATTGCTAAGTTACATGGCTTAAATCCAAACCAAATATTTTTAGGTAATGGCTCTGATGAAGTATTGGCTCATGTGTTTGCTGGCCTTCTCAAGCAAAGTAGCCCCGTGTATTTTCCAGACATCACTTATAGCTTTTATCCGGTCTACTGCAAACTCTTTGGTATTGATTACCAAACTATTGCACTTGGACCAGATTTTGAAATCGATCTCACTCATTACAAAACTCCTAACGGCGGAATTATTTTTCCCAATCCGAATGCGCCAACAGGTAGATCAATTACTCGTGCAGAAATTCAAAAATTACTTGCTCGCAATTCTGACTCCGTCCTTGTAGTTGATGAGGCCTATGTAGACTATGGAACCGAATCTTGCATTCCTCTATTACAAGGCGCTCACTGCCCTGAAAATCTATTGGTAGTGCACACACTATCTAAATCACGAGCACTCGCAGGACTACGGGTTGGATTTGCAGTCGGTCACCCGACACTCATTGAAGGCCTAGAGCGCATCAAAAATAGCTTTAACTCTTATCCCTTGGGTCGCTTAGCACAAGCAGGGGCTATCGCGGCAATCGAAGATCAAGCGCATTTAGAAGCAACATCTACCAAAGTTATTCAAACCCGAGAAAAACTAATCTCTCAATTGAGCGCGTTGGGTTTTGAGACGCTGCCATCTACTGCGAACTTTATATTTACTCGCCATCCTAAACACGCTGGAGCTATGCTATATCAGGCATTACGCGATCGCGGCATTATCGTGCGCCACTTCAAATCACCACGCATTGAAGCGTTTTTGCGCATCACGATTGGTACCGACGAGCAAAGCGCTGAACTAGTAAGTGTTTTACAAGAAATTCTGTCGTAGGTTTTTTATGCGCTTTAATTTATTTATTTTTTGAGTCGCATCTCAGCGGCACGAGCATGAGCCTGCAAACCCTCACCATGAGCGAGAGTACTAGCAACTGCACCTAAAGTTTGCGCGCCAGCTTCACTCACCTCAATCATGCTCGAGCGCTTAATGAAGTCATAAACACCTAAGGGTGAAGAAAATCGTGCTGTGCGAGCCGTTGGCAATACGTGATTGGGCCCAGCACAATAATCGCCAAGTGATTCACTGGTGTAATTGCCCATAAAAATAGCCCCTGCATGACGTATCTGCTCTGCCCATTTGCGCGGTTCAGCTGCGCAAATTTCTAAATGCTCAGCAGCGATGGCGTTTGCGATTTCGCAAGCTTCGGCCATATCTTTAACTTGTATCAATAAAGCGCGATTCGATAAAGAAGCTTCAATGACTTTGGCTCTTGGCATTTCAGGGAGCATCCTATCGATACTAGCTTGCACTTTTTCAATAAATGCGGCATCCGGACACAACAAAATTGATTGGGCTTGCTCATCATGCTCCGCTTGGGAAAATAGATCCATTGCAATCCAATCTGGATTACTAGAGCCGTCACACAGAACCAAAATTTCTGATGGTCCAGCAATCATATCGATACCAACAATCCCAAATACTCTTCGTTTAGCCGCAGCCACATAGGCATTTCCAGGGCCGACAATCTTGTCTACCGAAGGAATGGTCTGTGTTCCATAGGCTAAAGCAGCAACAGCCTGTGCACCACCAATCGTGAACACACGATCAACACCCGCTAGATAAGCAGCAGCCAATACTAGTGGGTTACGAGCGCCATCCGGCGTAGGAACCACCATGGTGATTTCACCTACTCCAGCCACTTTCGCGGGAATCGCATTCATCAGGACTGATGATGGATATGCAGCCTTGCCGCCTGGAACATAAATACCAACACGATCTAAGGCTGTTACTTTTTGGCCAAGTCGGGTGCCATCAGACTCTTCATACTCCCAAGAGTGGCAGCCCGCCTCAATCTTTTGTCTCTCGTGATAAGCGCCCACTCTTTGTGCTGCTGTATCTAAGGCATTTTTTTGTTCTGCAGGTAAAGCCTGATAAGCCTGCTCTAAGTCTTTACGAGAAATTTCTAGTTCAGACACGCTAGCAACATTCAAACGATCAAACTGTTTAGTAAAACCCAGAATTGCCTCATCCCCTTTGGACTTCACTGCCGCTAGAATCTTCAGCACTGAAGCGTCAATCGCCTCATCATCGCCCATGGGCAAGGAAAGGCTCGACAATAAAGTCTCTTTAAAGCCTATCTCCAGGCTATTTAGACGCTTGACTTTGACAGGAGAGGAAGACATGTAATTCGAGCTTACTTAAGCAAGTCAAAAATAGGCTGAAGTTGCGCGCGCTTACGTTTATAGGAAGCTTGGTTAACCACCAAACGTGCACTAATGTCAGCAATTGGTTCAACTTCTACCAAACCATTGGCACGTAAGGTATTGCCTGTGGATACTAAATCCACAATTGCATCAGCTAAACCAACTAATGGCGCCAATTCCATTGACCCATATAGTTGAATCGTATCAATATGCACACCCTTGTTCGCAAAATGCTCTCTTGCGCAGTTGACATACTTTGTTGCTACCTTCAAACGCGAGCCTTGCTTAACGGCAGCAGCATAATCAAATCCCTCTCGCACCGCAACCGACATACGGCATTTAGCGATATCTAAATCAAAAGGGACATATAGCCCAGCCGTACCTTTTTCCATCAGCACATCTAAACCTGCGACCCCAAAGTCTGCGCCACCAAATTGCACATAGGTTGGTACATCAGATGCGCGCACAATAATTAAACGAATATCAGAGTTAGAGGTATCAATAATGAGTTTGCGGGACTTTTCAGGATCTTCAAGCGGCACAATACCGACCTTAGATAAGATCTGTGCGGTTTCTTCAAAGATGCGCCCTTTGGATAGGGCTAGAGTCAATTTCATGGACTAATTATCCACTAGGCTTACTTAATGCGCTGAATATTGGCCCCCAAGCGGGTCAACTTTTGCTCCATACGGTCATAACCACGGTCTAAGTGGTAAATCCGATCTACCTGAGTTTCGCCTTGGGCAGCTAAACCAGCAATCACTAAGCTCGCAGAAGCTCGCAAATCAGTGGCCATCACAATTGCCCCGGAGAGTTTTTCTTCACCCTGCACTATTGCAGTATTTCCCTCAATCACAATATCAGCACCCAAGCGATTGAGTTCTTGAACATGCATAAAACGATTCTCGAAAATAGTTTCAGTAATGGTAGAGCTACCACTGGCAATTGCATTCACAGCCATTAACTGAGCTTGCATATCTGTCGGAAAGGCAGGGTATTCAGAGGTCCGAAAGCTCACTGCTTTAGGTCTACCCTTCATCGAAGCCTTAATCCAGTCTGGGCCTACTTCCATTGTTAAGCCTGCGTCCTTTAGCTTCACAAGTACTGCATCTAAAGTATTCGGACGGCAGTTTTTTACCAACACTTCGCCTCCTGCAGCTGCAACAGCACATAAAAAAGTTCCTGCCTCAATGCGATCAGGGATGACAGTATGTTCCGCGCCATGAAGTTTTTCCACGCCCTCAATGATTAATTTGTCGCTACCTATTCCAGAAATCTTTGCGCCCATCTTCACCAATAACTCAGCTAAGTCGCCCACTTCTGGTTCGCGGGCAGCATTCTCCAAAACAGTCTTTCCCGTTGCCAGAGTTGCCGCCATCAATAAGTTTTCTGTCCCAGTCACCGTAATCATGTCAGTCAAAATGGATGCGCCCTTTAAGCGCTCAAGTGGTGGCTTAATCTCTGCTTGTATATATCCGCTCTTGATCTTGATTGCAGCCCCCATCGCCTTTAAGCCTTTAATATGCTGATCC
>CAJARE010000067.1 GCA_903944255.1 uncultured beta proteobacterium | reverse complement strand
CAAGTAGAAAAACTCAATTTAGACTCTATTACAACAAGAGCTTACGTCCCGTCTAAAAGAAAAGTGATTCTTCTGGCAGAAGCCTTTACTGCAGTCTCTAAAGTATTTTCTAGGCAGCTTCAGGTTGATGCTGATAAAGCGATTCAGTACTTAGTAGATGCGGTGATTGAAGTGCCACATGAAAAGCGTTTTGAAGGTACGACGCATGATCATTTACTATGGTTCGTTGATCTCATGGAACGACAGGAGCGACGTCGTAATCCTCGCAAGAGCGGTAGGGCAATGCAGTAACTACCAAGTAATGCGCGGCATTCTCCAGGGCAGCATGAATTGGGTTGCTGCTGTGGTGAGCTTTGGAACGTTTAAGGTCTCATGAAAAGACACCACTTTCTCGCCTAATAGTTCTGAATTTAAAACAGAGCGCGTATAAAAAGGCGTATTTTCTAAAACCTGAATTACTTCTAAGCCCTTGGGGCTCGGATTGCGCATATGCCCTTGAATACCCCAAATAGTTTTTGGCAGAGCTTGCCTTGGAGGGGGTTCAAAGTGATCAATCGTTCCATTGGGATTAAATGTGAGCGCTAAGATTTTCTCTTTAGCGTTCTTTTCTCGAACATCATAAATGACCGAAGTTCTACCGCCACTCATTTCTGCTCTAGACCAATCCCATTCATGAAAAGATTTGCTGATAGGTTCATCACCTTCATTTGAGTCTAAATAGGCGTTACCTTCCCATCGCAAGTCGGGAGAATTTAACTTTACCTTCACTCTTGCTGAAGGAGAAAGTGGCCCCCAGCGGTGTTTACCTGCTGCATCTAAGGGTGTACTAAAGTTGAACAGGGTATTTGGATAGAGTTCAACAGTGCCTGATACTTTTTGCCCAAAAGGTACTGCACGCTCTTGAATTTGGACGATCAATTTATTGCCATCCCAGCAAAGATTGCTGGGACCAATCACAAATTCAGTAGAGCTGCGAGAGACTTGTTTTTCGCCACGCTCAGTCATAGCCCAGCGATTTTTGCCTTTGCTATAAATCGCAACATTGAGTGAGCAATGATTTTCAGGATTAACAGAAGCTCCACCTCTTCTGGCCCAGGCATAGTAGGGTGAAAATACACTGCCAACAAATGCGATTAAGACAATGCCATGTTGCCCATCATCACTTAGAGCGTCGATGTACCACCAGAGATAAGCGTTCTTCCCGACAGATTGGTCAAACCGAGGCGTGCCATCAGGGTTGCGGCCGCCATGCGTCCCGATAGGGCTGCCATTGGAACTCCCGGCCCCGGATGAACGCTGCCCCCCGCTAGTAGTAGTCCCGGAATTGGACTCTGCGCTGAAGCTCGCCCAAAAGTTTCCATCCATCCATGGTTGGCTTGGCCATAGAGGGCTCCGCCCGTCGCCGGAAAGAGCTGGTTGAAAATAGCGGGTGTCGTACGATGACATATAGCGCTGTCCAAATCGATGTTCAAACCACATTGTTGCAGAAGACCAAAGGTTTCGTGTTCGCATTTTTCGATTTCCTGGGCATTAAATTCTGATTGATCGCCTTTAGCTGGCGCATTTACTAGGCACAGTAGCCTTTGTTGATTTGAGTTTGGTTGATAAACATCGCCTTGATCTTGAGCGCATACATAGACAGTCGGTTTACGGGGGAGACGACCCAGATTGAAAATATCATCAAACTCTGCCTGGTAATCTTGATTAAAGAAAACATTGTGTCGTAGCAAAGGAAAGTCGGCTGCTGTTGCATTCATTGACCAAGTCATTGCAGAAAGAGATCTCTTAGCGGGTGATGGCGGAGTCATTTTTGCATTAAATGCTTTTATTCCTTCTGAATTGAGTAGGCCATTATGGAGAGCAGCAAGATCACCATTGAAAATAACATAGTCCCCATAGAGTAAGGTTCCATCTGTTAATCGAACGCCGCTGACTTTACCATGCTTGAGCAGAATTTCTTCGCAAGCCTTCCCAGTCATCAATTGCACACCTTGATCTTGTGCTAACTTGCGAATCGCCGCAACCAGGCTATACATGCCACCTTCAATTGCCCATACTCCTTGGGTTTCAACATCAGCAATGAGCATCAGAGTTGCAGGCGCTTCATAGGGTGAGGAGCCGCAATAGGTTGCATAGCGAGCAAATAATTGGCGCAATCTAGGGTCTTGGAAATAATTGCCAAGGGATTTCCAGAGAGTATTAAACAAGCCAATGTCGTATAAGACCTTAGATCCAGTAATCCCTAAGTCAGCAATCATCCCTCCAAAGTTCGGCTTAGCTGAAAGCATATAAGGCTTTTCAAGTGCCTTGTAGAGATCGCGACATTGGGCAGAAAATTGTAGAAATCGTTTTGCTTCTTCAGGAGAAGAAAACTCTGCAATTGCTTGAGCTGACTGCTCTATATCTGAAAATAAATCCAATCTCTCATCTTTGTTCCAAGCATGCCTAGCTAGGATGTTGAGTTTTTCCAGCTTTAATTCTGACTCTAAAGAAGTGCCTGCTTTTTCAAAGAGGGCATCAAAGACCCAGCGCATCGTAAAGACTGTGGGGCCAGAATCAATTGGAGAAGGTTTTAGTGGATCATTTGAACAGTTAATTTGTCGAATCTTGCCGCCAACTTGAGCTTCTTTTTCGACTAGGATCACTTCAACTCCAGAGGAGGCGAGATCAAGGGCGCATGTAAGCCCACCAATGCCACCACCAATAATAATGACAGGAGCTTTAGCCAAGAGTGCGACCTTTCCAGCTACCTTGAGCATCAAAGGGTAGGTAGCGAGAGAACATGGATTCAGAAAAATAATGACCACTTAAGGAAGCGCTAATAGCGCGCTGGTGGGCTCCTTGCCTTGCATATTGATCCATTGCTGCCTGAGATTCCCAGATCGTAAACGTGGCTTGGCGAAAAAAAGGTGCTTCTCCGACACCGGCAGCAATAATGCAGCCCGATGATTGCTCAAGAGATACTTCTGCTGCCGGTTGCTTACGCCAAAAGGGCAGACAATATAAAGGCTTAATCGATGCTCGTGTAATGGAAACGATTGGGCCTGATTGTGGTGCTTGCGCTGTAATTTGCGGAACAAATCCCGACCACTGACCCTTTAGCGCATACGCCTTCAGTTTTACAGAAAAGAAATCTTTTGCATGCTCTTTGTACCATCGAATGAGTCTGGAAGATTGGCAAAATGCATCGAGACTAGCACCATCTTGAAAAACACAGAAAAGCGCTTGATGAGTTCCGCTTGGATGAATAGAGAACCCCCCATTTTTTCCTGAGCCCATATGTTTGTAAAACTCAAGTCCTGGCGTTGACCAAAGCCAGAGCCTTGCAAACATGAGCCTTAAAATACCACTGATTTTTGCTGATGACTGGATATCTACAAGAACCATCAGTGCAACTTGACTGCTCATTACTGACTTTCTACTCAATATCCTTGCTGGAGTCTACTAGGCCATATTTTCTGAGTTTGATGTATAGACTTTGCCTGGATAAGCCCAAGATTTCTGAGGCAGAAACACGATTATCTTGAGTCAAGTCTAAGGCGGCTTTGATGCAGAGCTGCTCAATTAAGTCGGTTGTTTCAGCTAGGATATCTTTCAAGGGGACTTTTCCAACTAGCATTGATAGCTCTTGGGAGCTGCGCACGAGTTTTTTGTCGATACGTGCACCTTTATTTTGTCTCGAATCTACTTGGCGAAAGATCATGCCAATACAGGCGCGTGGTTGCGCTACCGATACCGCGGAAATATCAACCAACTTAATGCTTCTAGTGGCGTTAGTGATCGAAGAGACGCAAGATTGTGAGCTAGCCTTACCTTGTAAGGATTGCATCATTTGATCAAAATCTGTTCTCTCTGGTCCTAAATAATTTCTGATATTGGTGCCAATGAGGTCTTGTTCGCCCCTAGTGGCACTTAATTTATTGAAGGCTTTATTCGCCTTCAGAATAAGACCTTCTGGGGTGCAAACAACAAAACCATAAGGGTTATTTTCAATGGCCCTAAC
Organism: uncultured beta proteobacterium; assembly: GCA_903944255.1. Lineage (GTDB taxonomy): Bacteria > Pseudomonadota > Gammaproteobacteria > Burkholderiales > Burkholderiaceae > Polynucleobacter. The sequence continues at coordinate 5,999 of CAJARE010000067.1, read as the reverse complement.
AGTTAAAGAGTCAGCCTCTAATAGGTTAGATACTTTCGTTAAATCCAGCGGCTTCAGATTCAGTAGTAAGTAGGGAATCCCGCCATTTATAAAGGAAGTTGCACTAATTTGAATTGCTTCGCCATTACTAAATAATGTTTTTAGGATACTAGGCTCGTCTGTATCTTGAGCACCTTTCAGAAAATTGATGACCTTAATTATTTCATTAGCAGGTATCAATGATAGAAGCGATTTTCCAATAGAATTATTTTTAGCAAGAAGCAGTTGCTTTATGGCATTTCTGTTCATCTCGACTATTGGGTATTCATCGTCTGCTTTAACGATGACGATAGACTCTGTACCAATTTCAAAGATAGATCGAAACCGTTCTTCAAGCTGGCTTATTTGTAGATAATTTTGACTGATCTCTTTTTGGGCCGACACTAAATTTTGCTGCAAGCGAGAGACCTCTGTGATATCTCTGCCAATAACGATAATCTTTTTATTCGACGATGTTTTGATAGAAGCGCACATCATTGGCAGCGCTATATTTCTATCATTGCCAATCATATTAATTTGTCTAAACTTAGAGATGGTGTCTGAGCTAGCATCGTCTAGCAAGCTCTGAACTTTTTTTCTACTATCAGGCTCTACCACTTCTAACCATTTTTTCCCAATCAGATCTTCTGAAATTTGTTTGGATAAATTTTTATTATCTGAGTAGATGCTTTGTATCGATCCTAAGTCATCTAAAACAAAAGAGATATCTGCAGATGCTCGCGCTATCTGGCTGAGCTCTTTCCCGCTTAATTCTGCGAAGAGTTTGTCTGGATGATGTGAGATGGACATATTAATTTAAGGCGGATTTTTGTGCTATTAAGTCTGAAACTTTTTTAATGGCCTCTTCGGCTGTGAGCTCGCAAACATCTGCGGAACACTCTTGAATCAGTTCCGGTTTGAAATCGAATAACGGACCTCCTGCCATTGTCAGTATCCCCTTGTTTTTTGAAGCCTTTTTTACTTCATTAAGCAATGTTTCCATAGTACCCCATTGATCCTCACAGGAGATAGAAATTGCTAATAAATCATAAGCTTGTGTATGAATTCGATCCTTGAGATCGGCGCTGGTCGATTCAATTTCGACCGTCGTATTCCAGCCATTCAATTTGAAAAATTCACCCATGATGAGAATGCCTAGGGTGTGTTGTGATCCTGGAGCATTGATGAGTAGGGCATTTCCTTGGAACTCAGAGAGCTTGCCTTGGCTCATAAAGGCAGGGCTGAGCTGGTGAATCAGGTTCTGGGCTCGGCCTAGCGCCAAAGTCACCTCTGTAAAGCTATTTTCATCGGTTTCCCAGAGTAGCTGCAAGCGCCTAGTCGATGCTGGAATCAGATTCATATAGAGCGATACAAGACTGTGGCCCGATTTTTGCATTCGGTCTATAAAAGTGAAGCAATCCGCTATGGGGCCATCGAGCAAAGTCTGGCAAAAATCGATAATTTCCGCCTGCTTCACCTCGATATTGTTAGTTTGGGCGTCAGCAACATGATTGGCTGATTCCAGCTTATGCCCCATTAGTAAGCGGGGGATGATTTCCGACTCTATGGTTTTATTGAGCCATAGCATCATTTCTGCGCTATCTAATTCACTTAAACTAGATTGGAATGTTTTCTTCAGCGAGTCCGACAAAGCCAATCTCCTAATGTTGCAGTAATTGAGATAAATGATGGTCGCTTAATACGACCAAAAAATGCTGCACTGCAAAAAATAAATTACCTTTTTTACCCCAAAAGAGGCTAATTGGCATTGAACCTATTTGGCATTCTTTTTCCATAAATTGCCATAGGGAAACTACTAGTAATAGGGTTACCCCGAGGGGTATATTTTACTAAATAACGTAAACTTTGATTGACACTTTTAGACTTTAAAAGTGGGCTGTAGATTGTTTTAGGGGCGTTTAAGAAAATTTAGCATACTGTAAATGGAAAAAACCTATAGACCACTTTATACCCCAGAAGAAAGGGTAAGAAGAGATGCGACTAAATGGACTCTAGTTCAAGGAATTTTAGCGCCTATTCAGTTTGTGGTTTTCTTAGTGAGCCTCTACCTAGTACTGCGTTTTTTATTCACTGGAGAGGGTGAGAACGCAGCCAATATTTCAGTAGTGGTTAAAACACTCACACTCTACACCATCATGATCACTGGATGCATTTGGGAGAAGGTCGTTTTCAATTGCTATTTATTTGCTCCAGCATTTTTCTGGGAAGACGTCTTTAGCATGTTGGTATTGCTATTACATACCTTATATCTGGTCGCACTGGGAACAGGGTACTTAGATCAAACCGAACTCATGTTGCTCGCTTTAGCTGCTTATGCAACCTATGTTGTGAATGCAGGCCAGTTTATTTGGAAGTTGCGGATGGCGCGTTTGGATGAGGCTAAAAAAAAGTTGGCAGCTGCCACTCTCAATCCTGCAATGGCAAGCGTTCAAGCAGTGATGCCTCGAGCTTCAGCAGCGACCTTGACAGGTTTAACCGTATTAGAGGCAGAAGAGTTACATCGCAATCTGCTTCAAGGGACGCAATTTTTTGGATTTACTGCGGCAATAGCCCATCTATTGGCCTATATCTATTCCCCATGGTTGAAATAATTGATAGGCGATGATTTGATGCTAGAAAATTCTTACACCCAAAAGCGCAGCCAGCTGCAAGAGTATTTCGATCGTACTGCAGTGGACGCTTGGGCAAAGCTCACGTCTACGGCCAAAGTGAGTGGTATACGAGCTAAGGTTCGCGCTGGGCGCGAAGAAATGCGCCATGTGTTGCTCAGTTATTTGCCAAGTGATTTAGCTGGTCAGCGTGTTTTAGATGCTGGTTGCGGAACGGGAGTCTTAGCAGCTGATCTAGCAAAGCGTGGCGCCAATGTCGTCGCCATTGATTTATCGCCAACTTTAGTCGATTTAGCGCGCGAGAGAATCGGCAATGATGTTGGCTCTGGCTCGATTGAGTTTCGCTCTGGCGATATGCTAGATCCTGCTCTAGGCGAATTTGATCATGTGGTCTGTATGGATTCGATGATTCACTATCATCATTTGGATATTGCTGATGCAATGGCTAAGCTTGCTGATCGTACCCGAGCGAATATTGCCTTTACCTTTGCCCCCAATAATGCAGCATTAAGTACATTGTTGACTATCGGCAGTTTATTTCCGAGAAGTGATCGATCTCCGTTTATTCAGCCTATTTCAATTGATTCACTAACGAGAACTTTTAGCAAGCATGATGGTCTAGTCGATTGGGCGCCAATGAGTACTCAAAAAGTACAACGCGCTTTTTATTTTTCACAGGCAATGCGCTTAAGTAAAAAGCAAGCTGATCAAGGTAAAGTGCGATAGAGATGAAAATGTTTACTCTGACCTGGCGCGGCAAAGAGTTATTTGAATCTTGGAAGAGAGTGAGTCCAAGATTCTTACCTTTTGCTGATATCGCCACCAAAGAGTTACCGCTGAGTCGTCTCTTAAGACTATCCCTATTTCAAGTCTCTGTTGGTATGGCAATGGTGATGCTGATTGGCACTCTCAACCGAGTCATGATCATTGAGCTACAAGTGAGCGCCGCGTTAGTGTCGATTATGGTTGCCTTGCCTCTACTGTTTGCTCCTTTTAGAGCGCTAGTTGGATTTAAGAGCGACAGTCATAAGTCTTTTCTTGGATGGCGCAGGGTGCCTTATATCTGGATTGGGTCTTGGTTGCAATTCGGCGGTTTTGCAATCATGCCATTTGCATTAATTTTGTTATCTGGTGATACCACCTGGCCCGCTTGGTTTGCGCAATGTGCAACAGGACTTGCTTTTTTATTGGTTGGCGCTGGTATGCAGACCACCCAAACTGCTGGCCTGGCATTAGCTTCGGATCTGGCTGAGCCTGAGGCCAGACCTAGGGTAGTTGCGCTAATGTACATGATGCTGTTGGTTGGTATGGCAGTTAGCAGCGCTATCTTTGGCTATTTACTGATTGATATCACCCCTATTCTATTGATTCGCGTAGTGCAGGGTGTTGCCGCAACTACATTGATATTGAACTTAATTGCAGCTTGGAAGCAAGAGCCTCGTCAACCTCATTTAACAGCCCACTCCATTCCAACCCCAAGCTTTAAAAAAACTTGGGCGACCTTTTCACAGCAGGGTAAAGTGATGCGCTTCTTGGTGGCTTTAGGTTTGGGTACTGCCGCATTTAGCATGCAAGACATTATTTTGGAGCCTTACGGTGCTGAAGTATTAGGCCTATCGGTGAGCGCTACTACAGTATTGACCAGCCTCACTTCTTTGGGGGCTCTGCTTGCTTTTGGTGTAGCTGCGCGTTACTTAAATCGCTCAATTGATCCATACCGCCTTGCTTCTATAGGCGCCTTATTTGGTATTGCGGCATTTAGCTGTGTCATTTTCTCTGAACCCTTACTTTCCCCCACGCTATTTCGATGCGGCGCATTTTTGATTGGCTTTGGCGGTGGATTATTTTCAGTCAGTACTTTAACTGCCGCTATGAGTTTTGAATCAGGCGGCATGAATGGTCTAGTCCTCGGTGCTTGGGGTGCGGTGCACGCCACAGCCTCTGGTCTTGCTATTGCAGCTGGCGGTGTTATTCGTGATCTTATTTCTAGTCTAGCCACTAGTGGTTTTTTAGGCGATGGCCTTATTTCTACTGCTACTGGCTATAGCTTTGTGTATCACATTGAATTTTATTTATTGTTTGCTACATTAATTGCAATTGGGCCTTTAGTGATTGCGAACAAGCAGCTCGTGATGAATGTTTCTAAGAAGTTTGGTTTGGATGAATTACCAAGTTAAATAGTGGCACTGTATGTTTTTTCACATTAAGCGTTATTGTTAAAAGGGAGAGCAAGATGGCAACCGGAGCAATTACAGAGTATGTAGATGTTGCACAATTAGTTCTATACGCATTTTGGGTATTTTTTGCAGCCCTCGTTTACTACCTTACCGTAGAAAGTAAGCGTGAAGGTTTTCCATTGGAGTATGACATTCGGGGCGAGACGCGACGAGCGGGTGGTATCGCTGGCATGCCTGCACCCAAGACTTTCCATACAGAGTATTGGGGCGATGTGACCGTTCCTAAGGATGAACCTCTAGAAAAAGTAGCTGCTCGGCCATCAAGCTACTTAAATGGTGCCCCTTTAATTCCAACAGGCAATCCAATGCTTGATGGAGTAGGGCCTGGTGCATTTACGAAGCGCGCTGACATTCCTGATATGACATCAGAAGGTCAAAAACGTATCCTGCCAGGACGCTTACTCGGTCAATTTAGTGTGGCCAAGCAAGATAGAAGTCCTGTTGGCATGCAAGTAGTCGGTGATGATGGTGTGGTCGCCGGCACAGTCAAAGAGTTGTGGATTGATCAGGCTGAAGTCGTGATTCGCTATTTTGAAATTGAAACCTTGCCAGAGTTTGGCGGTAGAAGAGTATTGCTACCCATGAACTTTTCCAGAATCGGAAGAGATTCTATCAAGGTGGAATCGATTCTTGGCAATCAGTTTGCTCTGGTACCAGGCTTAAAGAGCCAAGATCAAATTACCTTGCTAGAAGAAGAAAAGATCATGGCTTACTTTGGCGGTGGCACTTTATATGCGACTCCTGAGCGTCAAGAGCCTCTCATTTAAGTTGCTATAAATTGAAAGTAGAAAGTATTTTGTGAATCAAAAACCATATGAATCAGCAGAGCATGAGTTCGAGGCAGCCTTAGGCTTGCCCGAACCATTACCTGCGGGCGAAACCATTCTTTGGCAAGGCGCTCCAAATTGGATAGCCATGGCAAAGCATGTATTTCGTCTGCAATGGCTTGCAGTCTATTTTGCTGTGATAGTGGTGTTGCAGATCTATTCAGTAGCGGGTAGTGAAGGTGGGCTAGCTGCAGGTTGGAGCAGTGTTGCACTTGCTGTTTTTTTAGCACTTATCGGTCTGCTGCTCGTAGGCCTATTGGCTTACTGGTCAGCAACTACTACGATGT
>CAJARE010000066.1 GCA_903944255.1 uncultured beta proteobacterium | reverse complement strand
ATGCCCCCCAGAATCCAATACCACTACTGCAAGTGGCAACATATCGTGTTTTAAACGTAATCTCAGGGCCTCATCAATAATCTGATCTGCATCAGCTAAAGTAAGGCTTGAATGATTTGCAGTGAGCTTTTCAGCCATATTTTGCTCCCTTTAATTAGTCGCTTTTATTTTTTAAAGTTTTTTCTAGCTGATTAGTTTATTTTACATTGCAGCAATCTTTAAGCAAGCTTAGCATCATTGGACCTAAGCCAAATGATGCCACATCCAATCAAAGTGACTAATACTATGGCAGCAATATTAAGAATACCCCAAACTAAGATTGCTACTAAAACGTAGGCTGATAAATCAGCTAGAGCCATCTAATAGTCAATTATGTTGTGTAGCGTCGGTTTAGCAATGAAATAAGCGATTGCTTCTGCTAATACCGCTCGCAAAGCAGCTAAAAAGAAATAGCTGCAGATCTATTCCCCGTTTACTTTGGAATTCTATTGTTTATTCTAGAGAATACCTTGCGCGCATTACCTTCAAAAATCATTGCTTTCTCTTGATTGCTAAGACTATCAACCGCATTGAGATAGCGACGCGTATCGTCAAAGTAAAATCCAGTGTCAGGATCGATGCCTTTCACTGCTCCAAAGGTTTCTGATGCAAAGAGAATGTTCTTCACTGGAATCACCTCAGTGAGCAGATTAATTCCTGGCTGGTGATAAACGCAAGTATCAAAATAAATATTATTGAGCAGTTTCTGATTAATGTCAGGGATATTCATATCCTTCGCAAGCCCTCTAAATCGGCCCCAGTGATAAGGGACTGCCCCGCCACCATGCGGAATTACGAAACGCAAAGCAGGAAACTGAGCAAATAAATCTGAAGTCAGGCATTGCATGAATGCAGTGGTATCCGCATTTAAATAATGGGCACCAACACTATGAAAGCATTCATTGCAACTTGTACTGACATGAATCAACGCTGGCACATCTAAAGCGATCATTTCTTCGTAAATGGGATGCCATTGTGGATGACTCAATGGCGGGTCGCGCCAGTACCCTCCTGAAGGATCAGGATTGAGGTTGATTCCCACAAACCCGTATTCACTAATGCATTTGCGCATTTCAGGTACACAGGTACTAATATCTACCCCCGGTGACTGCGGTAGCATTGCAGCACCAACAAAATTGTTCGGAAAAAGTTGGGTCACTCGGTAGCATAGTTCGTTACATAGGGCTGCCCATGTTGCTGAGGTATTGAAATCGCCAATGTGATGAGCCATAGCACTGGCTTGAGGCGAAAAGATAGTGACATCAATTCCGCGCTCTCGCATCCTAGCTAATTGATTATTCTCAATAGACTCTCGAATTTCATCGTCACTAATTTTTAAATCCGATACCTTAGGACCTAACTCTGGTGTATTTAAATTTGCAATCTGGGCAGCACGCCAATCCTTTAAGGCTTTTGGAGTGGTAGTGTAGTGGCCGTGACAATCAATGATCATCTATTCTTTCCTTTATGGTGCTGATGGCAGCAAAAATTAGTCTGGCTTAATATTGGCTTCACGCACTAGTTTCTCGTAACGCCTACGCTCCGAATTTAAAAAAGAAGCTGCTTGAGCAGTAGTCCCAGGACTTACCTCTCCACCAATAGAACCCAATCGCTCCAACATCTCTTTAGACTGCAATGCTTTCTCAACTTGAGCATGTAGTGTCTTCACAATAGATGCTGGAGTCTTCGCAGGTGCAATTAAGCTGTACCACACAGAGGCTTCAAAACCTGGAAAGCCAGATTCCGCTACCGTGGGTACCTCTGGAAATATTGGGGAACGCTTTGCGCTCATAACGGCAATAATCTTTAGTTTGCCACTTTTGGCATGCGGCGCAATTTCCAACATGTTTACGGCAACCAAATCTAACTGCCCCCCAATCAGATCTGTAATCGCAGGAGCTCCACCTTTGTAAGGAATTTGTTTTAAAGAAATCCCGGAGGATTGCTCGAAAAGTTTGATGGCCATATGTGGCGCACCGCCATTACCAGGGGTTCCATAGGTAATAAAATCAGGATTCGCCTTTGCAGCGCTGATCAAATCAGATAATTTTTGGTACTTACTTTCAGCAGGGACTGCGAGCACTACAGGTACGCGGCCAATCATGGCAATTGGCGTAATGTCTTTATCGATATCAAAGGGTTGTGGCTTATACAAGGACATATTTGCCGCCAAGGCATTTGCAGCAACCATTAAGGTGTACCCATCAGGTGGACTATCAATCAATTGCTTAACGGCAATATTTGACCCAGCTCCTGGCTTGTTTTCAATCACTATCGACTGACCAAGAGGGGCTGAGATGCTTTGACCTAAAGTTCTAGCAACCATATCAACTGCGCCACCGGGGGCATATCCAACTAAAATCTTAATGGATTTAGTTGGATAATCTTGAGCCATCAAATTGCTAGCAAAAGGAAGATTGGCTAGGAGCAAGAAGCTGAATAGAATTTTTTTCATAAAAATTACTTTCTATTTGAAATAGTGCATAACAACACTACTGGTGTGAAATCTTTGGCACTACCGAATCCTTGATTTGCAAACAAGTGGGAGCCTACTGCGTTAGTTGAACTGGTTGCCATTAAGATTGAATCTTGTAAGGTATTTACCAACTGGTAGTGCCTACCCTACCAACTAAGAAGGGCTCTTTTTCGCGCAATACAACGGTTGTTTGGGCTTTTTTAAACATTCGTTTTAAGGACAAATTGACTATGCCCATTCTATAACCTATAAAGCAAAGAGTGTAATGGACTTTTATATCCCTCTTGATGAAGTGAGCGATTGTTTTATATAGGATTTTTGGCCTACCCAGCACAATTCGAGCGTGCGACCTAAGTCTTATAAGGAATTGACTTGGCACAGACGAGGGGATTAGAACATCTGATGCATGTTTTTAGCAGAGAGACTCCCTTAGCGAGCGCAATCCTTGATTAAACTGACAATTTCATCATAAAACTTTTAGGCTCGTTTAAAAGCCCGCATATTAAGTGATAACATTTTTGATTCGAGCAAATTCAAGTTGATCACCGTAAAACACAACTCCGAAACCTATGAATTTGATACCCTAGACCAAGCTATGTCATGGGCTAAGGAATTAGGTGAGTTTGTGACGATTCAATTGAATGGTTCAGAAATTGTAGGTAAGTTTGGAGCCGATGGCATTATTGATGGCAAGCTCCCGAACGGCGAAGCTTATCAATGGAAGAAACGCCGCAGGCGCTAGCCCTTATTTTAAGAATACTTTCACTTGCTTACTAAATCCCAATAAAAGTGCTAATCTAGTTCAAGAATTATTTCTAAAAGGAGTTAAACAGATGGAAATTACTAGTGTGACACTTGGCATGATATTTTCAGGAGTGGCAATTGTGACACTCCTTATCATTATCTATGGCAGCCGTGGGCCAAAAGACAAAGACCATTAAACATCTAATGGGCAATATAGAAATCATCAGTAAACTCAAATATCTTTCTCGGAAGTTAGAGCAAGAGCAGGAACAGAGTACGTCTCATCAGAAAGAGTCTAAGAAAAGACAGTCCGATCCTGACATTGAGTACAAACGGGATGAAAAAGATTGGTGGTGGTGTGACGATGTATGGCCAATAGATTGCAGAATAAAATCCCCCCCACTACTGCTGATGAGGGTTTACTTTGCTGGTAGGCCTACCAGGACTTAAACCTGGGACCAAAGGATGATGAGAGCCATAAAGATAATTCAATTCCAAGGCTGTTTAATAACCAATAACTCCATGTAGTGAGTCATGTTCCTAAGTATCGATTTTTATTACTACCAACTAACTTAAATACTTCAACCCAAACCAAGTAATTCTGTAAAGAAGTTCTAATTGATTCTTTTTTAAAAATATACATAAGCAAGAATAGGAAGGGTAAGGATACTTAAAACACAAGTACTGACCACTAACTTGCTAGCAAGATCAACGTCACAGCCATAGCGAACTGAATACACAATAACTAATGGGGAAGCCGGCATGGCCCCTAAAAGAAGTAGTAAAACTGAAGTCATACTCTCCATATGTCCCGTAATGAGATCAAGTTCTTGAGCAATAATGGGTTGTAATATTAAAAGCAGTGTTGCGCAGACGAAAAGTGGTAAGCCAAAATCCTTTCGCTCCATTCTTTTCAGCGTTAATCCTGTTAAAAGAGCAACAAGAAGAGTTAGGCTAATACCTGAAAATTGTAATGCGCCAAAAAATATAGTTAAGATAAACCCTGTATGAGGCAACGAAAATAAAGACCATAATGACCCCGCAAAAAAAGCTACTACCGGTGGATTCAAAATGGATATCTTAAAAATCTGACCTAAATCTACTTTAGTACTTTGGCTTCCAAACCATATTGCTATTAATACCCCGATGGTATTAATTGGTAACCCAACAGCTAGCTGAGATATAGTAATTCCTGTTGCTAGAGCTTCATCATTATTGGGGAAAACAACTTGAATTAAGGTTGGGCCCATCATGCTGATTGAGCCAAAAGTTGATGCCAAAATAAATGTGCCTAATGCACCTTTATTAAACTTGATTACAAAGCGTCCGATCAAATATGCAATGATTCCTGTGATCAGCTCCGAACCAATGATAGCTAATGAAGCATCAATTTGAAGTCGCGTTGGCGAAACATTACTCATTTTGTAAAAAATAAGCGCAGGCAAAACAAAATCGGTAATCATTCTAGAAATTACAGGCGCATGTGTCTCACTTAATACCCCTCTATATTTCAACCATAAAGCTGAAGACGCCATCAGGATAAAAATGAGAATAAATTGAATAACAGGTATAAAAAGCGGTAGTTCGTTATTCAACATGAGTACCCTAACTGTAGTTTTGTGCTATCGAAGTTGGCTAATAGCTAGATTTACTTTATCCCAAATTATATTTAGTTTTTAGATATAAGTAGCATGCCCAGCGTTACTTAAAGTAATACTTAAAAACCATTCAAAAGATTTTTTTGGTGCTACTTTGTAGTCTATAAAAAACTCATACAGTACATTATTGATCGCACAATGATCCTCCTAGCCCACAAAGTAGCAGCCCTCTGAGGTCTAACTATCTGCGCGGAATATCTAACGTAGTAACCCGAGTTAACTCCCTCTTGTAGGTAATATCATCAAATGGGCGAGCTCTATGCATGGTGGTGCGGTTATCCCAAATCACCAGATCCCCAAGAGTCCATTCGTGATAATGAACAAACTTTGGCTGCGTTGCATGTTCCATTAAGTCCTTCAGTAACAAACGGCCCTCAGGTACAGGCCACTCAACAACGTAGTCTGCATGAGAAGCTAAATAAAGCGCCTTACGCGTGGAGCCTTCAATCATTTTTACCAAAGGTTGGGTTGCCCCTGGAAGCTTAGCCTTCTCCTCTTCAGCAAAATCAAATCCCATCGTATGTCGAGAATACACAATCGAGTGAAACACGTGCAAATCAGCAATGATCTTTTTGGTCTGCTCATCTAATTCATCATAAGCTGCACGCATGTCAGCAAATTCGGTATCAGCGCGCACTGGAGGAATATTGCGGGCAAAGAGCATCGAATAACGACCGGCTGGATTCACGAATGATGCATCGGTATGCCATATGCGATTACTAATATTATTCATGCGGCGCCGATCGTTCGCCGAGATGATATCTCCATCTTGAGTCACATTTGAAATATCAGTTAGCGCATCATTTCCAAAACGATTTTTACTTACTGCTGAGTTAGATGTTTTGGAATGTAGCTCACCATCGAGGCGTTGTGCAAAATCAAGTTGATCCTGGTGCGAGAACTTCTGACCCTTGAAAACCAAGACGCCATATTCCGACATCCCTTTGTGGATCATCTCAAGCGTAGCTTCATCGCTTACTTCACGCAAATCAACTGGACTTACCTCAGCCATGAAGCTTGGGTGCAACTTCTTAAAGGTTATCAGCATATTCTATCTCGCTTGTATATCAAATATAGATCACTTTAAGTTACTCAAAGACATAACACTTATATTAATCTAGCGTTACGTTGTTATCACGCGCTACTTTTCCCCATTTAGCGATCTCAGATTTGACGTAAGCATCAAACTGCATTGGCGTAGAACCTACAATTTCAGCACCCAATCCTTTGAGCTTTTCTGCCACCTCTGGAATCTTCAAAATTTTTAAAATTTCTGCATTGAGGCGATTAATAATTGCGGGAGGCGTGCCAGCGGGGGCCATAATACCGCCCCAGGAGACCGCCTCAAATCCAGGAAGAGTTTCAGCAACTGTTGGGACATCAGGGAAAGATGGCAGGCGCTTATTACTTGTCACGGCGAGTGCTCGCAATTGTCCTGAACGCACAGAAGGAGCTGCTGCTATTGCCGTAGGAAGCGCTACAGTCACCTGCCCCGACATCACATCTACAAGGCCTGGTGCATCTCCCTTATACGGCACGTGCACCATCTTAATACCGGCCATTGAAGTAAAGAGCT
>CAJARE010000065.1 GCA_903944255.1 uncultured beta proteobacterium | reverse complement strand
GGTGGTATCACAAGGACGCCAGACCATCAGATTGGGGATCAGCCGTAAGCTAGCGACCTGCTCAACAGATTGATGGGTTGGACCATCTTCACCCAGACCAATTGAGTCATGCGTAAAGACAAAGATACTACGCAACTTCATCAAAGCCGCCATGCGCAAGGCGTTACGACTGTAGTCTGAGAAGGTTAAGAAGGTCCCACCAAATGGAATGTATCCCCCATGCAGAGCGATACCATTCATGATGGCGCTCATCCCAAATTCACGAACGCCATAGTTGATATGGTTGCCCCATTGATCACCGCGCACGGCTTTACAAGAAGACCAATTGGTTAAATTAGAACCAGTTAAGTCTGCTGAACCGCCCATAAATTCAGGAACAGCAGGAGCTAAGGCTTCAATTGCATTTTGACTAGCTTTACGGGTTGCTACGGATTCTGCTTTTGATTCACATGTTTTCAGATAGGCATTTAAAGTAGCTGAAAAATCTTTTGATAAGTCGCCCTGCATACGACGCTGTAGTTCCGAGGCGAGTTCAGGATATTTGTTTTTGTATGCTTGGAATTGTTTATTCCATTCATGCTCAAGTGCTTGACCACGCTTTTTAAAATTCCAAGCCGCGTAAATATCTTTTGGAATTTCAAATGGAGCATAAGGCCAGTTCAAAGCCACACGTGTAGCAGCAATCTCTGTTGCACCTAATGGTGAACCATGGACTTTATCGCTACCAGCCATATTGGGCGAGCCCATACCAATGGCGGTCTTACAGCAGATCAGGGTAGGCTTATCGCTGTTCTTGGCCTTTGTAATAGCAGCAGATACAGCCTCGGCATCATGTCCGTCAACATCACGAATGACATTCCAACCATAAGCCTCAAAACGTTTTGGCGTATCTTCGTTAAACCAAGACACCACCTTACCGTCAATAGAAATTCCGTTGTCATCCCATAAAGCAATCAGCTTATTTAACTTTAAGGTACCAGCTAATGAACATACTTCATGGCTAATACCTTCCATCAAACAGCCATCACCTAAAAAGACGTAAGTGTAGTGATCAACGATCTGATGGCCTGGACGGTTAAATTCTTCTGCGAGTAATTTCTCTGCAAGCGCCATACCGACTGCATTCGACACTCCCTGACCAAGTGGACCAGTAGTCGTCTCTACGCCAACAGTGATTCCATACTCTGGATGACCAGGCGTTTTGCTATGCAATTGACGGAAATTTTTTAACTCTTCAATCGATAAGTCATAACCGGAAAGATGAAGGAGCGAGTACAACAACATCGAACCATGACCGTTGGATAAAACAAAGCGATCACGATTTAGCCAATGCGGATCGGTGGGATTATGTTGTAAATGTTCATTCCATAATCCAACGGCGATATCAGCCATGCCCATCGGCATACCAGGATGACCTGAGTTAGCCTGTTGTACTGCGTCCATGGATAGGGCGCGAATGGCATTGGCCATGCGAATTTGAAGGTTTGACATCGTAAAAGTGGTCTCGAGGAAAATAAATTGGCTATATTTCAGTAATGCCCCAATTTTATCTTCCCCCGCCATGGGAATCCGAAAAGCCAATTGCCCTCGCCACAGAGCTTGCCCACCATTTACGAGTCCGACGCATCCAAATCGGGGAAACCTTCCCTGTTTTTGATGGAAATGGCCAAATTGGGCAAGCTACGCTACTCTCTTTGACAGGAAAAACGGGGCAGGCTCTGCTGAGCAAGGTTCAGACGGACACCCATCGTGAGACTTCATATGCAATTACCTTGGCCCAAGGACTCGCTGGTGGCGACAAAATGGATTGGATAGTTGAAAAAGCTGTTGAAACTGGTGCGCAAATCATTGCGCCTTTGCAATGTGAACGCTCAGTCATCAAGCTGACACGCTCAAGTGATGTGGAGCGTGCCCAAAAACGACTGGCTCACTGGCGTGGAATTATTCAAGCGGCCTGCGAACAATGTGATCGGACTGTTTTTACAATATTAGAGCCTATACAGAATTTCGAAGCTTATTTACAGGCCAATCCAAAACCAAAGCTCAAACTCCTTTTGCGCCCAGATGCTACAAAAAGTCTGTATTCCGTACTTCTTGAAAATGACCCTCAGGATATTGTTTTAATGGTCGGCCCTGAAGGGGGTCATTCACCTGCAGAAGAGGCCATAGCACAGGCTACAGGCTATCAAATTGTTTCATTGGGTGAACGGGTGCTCAGAACTGAAACAGCTGCTGTAGTGGCGATTACAGCCGTTCACAGTGTATGGAATCCTGAAATGCAAAATCGCCTCAAGTAGAGGCGATTTCAGCGGCTTTCCAAAAGGCTTTAGTCTTAAGCGAAAGAATAAAAGACGCGGTACGGCGTGCGACGCTCTGCCCAAAAATCCACTGCATCACGGAACACATCTAGCAATGTCTCGCGAGCTTCTTTATCAAATTTTTGAGTACAAGGTAATCCCTCGAGCACCACAACAAAACCAGTTTGAGGACCAGATTTATCGACTGTAGTGGTTAAAGCGTCTAACAAAGGATCAAAATTCTTTGCCTGTTGTTTTGTAAAGGAGTATGCAATCGCGATCGATTCCAAAACCTCACCTTTAGTCATTGCATTTGCACAGTTTGCATAAATGAAATGCTGTCCGAGCTCTGTTGCCGCCTCTTGAAGATCTGGAGTACGGAAGGCGCGGATAGATTGCACGATATTTGTGCGCACACTGCGCAACATTGCCGGCGGTCCGGCATCACGAACGGCCAAAGCGGCACGCCAAGAAGCTGTCACTTTTTTCCCCGAAACTTGATTTGCTGCATAGGTTTGTAAACGAGATAAGCCGCCCTGAGCATAAATGTTGGCAGCGGAAGATTCGGTTTCTAAACGATCATTGCTATCCCAACTTTCAGCACGGCTATGTTCTTCAAAGCTGGCTGTGTTGCTGTTTTCAGAGCGATTATTCATGATGGGTGTTAGGTTACCCTTAACACGCCACCAAATCAAGCCCAATTACAGTGCATTTTATATAAACCTATGATTTATATAGGAAAAATATATGTAAGTTATTGCTAACTTACATATATTTAGAGCCCTAGGAAATCCCTCTGGCATCGCTTGCAGCCTCCACTACTGCCAAAGTAGTCACATTAACGATCCTACGAACCGTGGCCGCAGGGGTCAGAATATGGATCGGTTTGGCGACACCTAGCAACAATGGCCCAATTGCAATGCCATTCCCTGCCGCTGTCTTTAGTAGGTTGTAAGAAATGTTAGCGGCATCAATATTTGGTAATACCAAAAGATTAGCATCTCCCTTCAATGGAGAACTGGTAACCGCACCACTTCGAATGGTGGCATCCAAAGCGCTATCGCCGTGCATCTCTCCATCAACCTCTAATGTGGGATCTGCCTTTTGAATGAGTGCCAACACTTCGCGCATTTTGACTGCTGAAGGAGCATTACTAGAGCCAAAGTTTGAATGCGAAAGTAGCGCTACTTTTGGCGCTAAACCAAGCTTACGCATTTCACTGGCAGCCATTAGCGTTAGTTCAGCCAATTCCTCTGCTGTGGGATCAATATTGATGTGGGTATCTACCAAGAATACTTGGCGACCTGGAAGAATCAACCCAGACATAGCACCATAGACTTTTGCACCGGGCTCATGACCAACAACCTCATCGATATATTTCAGATGAGTTGCAGAATTGCTCACTGTTCCGCAAATCATGCCATCCGCCATACCTTTAATAATCATGATGGAGCCAATTAAGGTATTACGACGACGCATTTCTAGTTTTGCAAAAGATGTCGTTACTCCCTTGCGCTCCGTTAAACCTAAATAGGTTTGCCAGAAATCACGGTAGCGAGGATCATTTTCTGGGTTAACGATCTCAAAGTCCTCGCCAACTCTCATGCGTAAGCCAAATTTAACAATGCGATGCTCAATCACCGCAGGACGACCAATCAAAATTGGGGTGGCTAAATGTTCATCAATGATGATTTGGACCGCACGTAATACGCGCTCATCTTCACCTTCTGCAAACACAATTCGTTTTTGATTAGCGGGCACTCGTTTAGCGATACTAAAAAGTGGTTTCATCAAAGTACCAGAGTGGTACACAAATTGTTGGAGTTGATTACGGTAAGCATCAAAATCTTTGATAGGGCGCGAAGCTACACCATCATCCATTGCCGCTTTCGCTACTGCAGGAGCAATCACTGTAAGCAAACGGGGATCAAACGGTTTTGGAATTAAATACTCTGGGCCAAAAGAAAGATTCTCAATGCCATAAACAGAGGTAACTACCTCGCTTTGCTCCGCCCTGGCTAACTCGGCTACAGCCTTTACAGCAGCCACTTCCATGCCGCGCGTAATCGTAGTGGCTCCAACATCTAATGCACCGCGGAAGATAAATGGAAAACATAAAACGTTATTGACTTGGTTCGGATAATCGGTACGACCAGTTGCCATCACCGCATCTGGACGAACTGCTTTGACTTCCTCCGGCAAAATCTCAGGAGTTGGATTTGCCAAAGCAAAGATCAATGGATTATCGGCCATCTTCTTGACCATCTCTTGCTTGAGAACACCACCAGCAGAAAGCCCCAGGAAAATATCGGCGCCAGCAATCACATCATCTAAAGTTCGCAGATCGGTCTCTTGGCAAAATGGATCCTTCTCAGGATCCATTAATTCTTTTCTTCCTTTGTATGCAACACCAGCAAGATCCGTGACCCAAATATTTTTACGGGGAATTCCTAATTCAACCAAGAGATCTAAACAAGCAAGTGCAGCCGCACCCGCGCCTGAGGTGACTAACTTCACATGACTCGCATCTTTACCAACTACTTTCAAGCCATTCAATATCGCAGCAGCTACAACAATCGCAGTGCCATGTTGATCATCATGAAAAACCGGAATCTTCATGCGTGCTCGTAACTTACGCTCAACGACAAAGCAGTCAGGCGCTTTAATGTCTTCTAAATTAATACCGCCAAAAGTAGGCTCTAAGGATGCAATAATTTCTACTAGCTTGTCTGGGTCGTTTTCGTTGACTTCAATATCGAAAACATCAATGCCCGCAAATTTTTTAAAGAGTACTGCTTTACCTTCCATCACAGGCTTACTTGCCAATGGGCCAATATTTCCCAAACCCAGAACCGCTGTGCCATTCGTAATCACACCGACTAAATTTCCACGAGCAGTGTATTTAAAAGCATTCGCTGGATCTTTAACAATTTCTTCGCAAGGTGCTGCAACACCTGGGGTATATGCCAGAGCCAAATCGCGCTGATTGGTTAATTGCTTAGTAGGGGCAATCTCAATCTTGCCTGGAGTTGGAAACTCGTGATATTGCAGAGCAGCCTCTCTGAGGGCTGCTATTTGTTGCTCTTTGTTATTTTCTTTACTCATCAACTAACTCATAGATAGACGTGATCAAGCTTCCAATTCTATTCCCCTTAGACGTTCTTCCGCCAACAGCCTAAAATGAAGTATGGCCCCTCCATCTGACCACATTGGTGAATTCGACCTGATTCAGCGTTTTTTTAAAACGGGCGCTGATGCCATGCATCCTCAGCAAGCAATTGCCCTGGGTATTGGAGATGACTGTGCCCTTATCCATCCAGCCGCTAATGAAGAAATGGCTATTACTACCGATATGCTGGTGGAAGGCAGGCACTTCTTTGTTGGCGCCAATCCAGAACTACTAGGATCAAAGGCTCTTGCAGTCAATCTTTCTGACCTTGCTGCTATGGGTGCAACACCCCTAGGATTCACTTTAGCGCTGGCTTTGCCCAGTGTTGATCAGAAATGGCTAGAGGCCTTTAGCAAGGGCTTATTTTCAATTGCAAAACAATACTCATGCTCATTGATAGGGGGCGACACTACCTCGGGCCCACTGACGATTTCCATTACTGCATTTGGAAGCATGCCTACCGGAAAAGCCATTCGAAGATCAGGGGCAAAGCCTGGGGACGATATTTGGGTTTCAGGAACGCTTGGAGATGCCAGACTGGCACTTGCAGCACTACGTCATGAAATCTTGCTCTCTGATGCAGATCTCAAACAAATTGAGCATCGTATGCATCAACCCACCCCGAGGGTTGAATTAGGTATTCAATTAAGAGGCATTGCTAGTGCTGCTTTAGATGTTTCAGATGGCCTACTTGGCGACCTAAAACATATCCTCAAACAATCTCAAGTAGATGCACAAATCTTAATAGATCGTTTGCCAAAGTCTGAAATCTTGTTAAAACAAAGTATTACTACACAAAATCAATTTGCCGCATGTGGTGGCGATGATTATGAGCTATGTTTTACGGCGGCAAGTCATCAACGCGATGTCATTACCCGTATTGGTCAATCATTGCATTTAACGATGACTCACATTGGGCAAATCACAGCCATGAAAAATACCGAGGCAACTATAGAATTATTTTCTACAGATGGAAATCGTTTGAGCGATGCAGAGACAACACCGTTACTAAAGTCATTTGATCACTTTGCATCATGAATCCAGCGCCACCTTCCTCACAAGTCAATCCTAACCTCAAGTGGGTCTTCCAAACTGCAGGACGTACTATCGCCTTTGGCTTTGGTAGCGGCCTAAGCCCTATAGCACCTGGCACTGCAGGTACCCTCTGGGCCTGGGCTGCCTTTTTAGTCGGAGAATATTTTTTTTCGACTGAAGATTTTTTATGGATTATTGGAGGTGGAATTTTATTGGGTTGCTGGGTCTGTGGTCATGTTAGCGAAGAGCTTGGTAGGAAAGATTTTGGCGGGATTGTCTGGGATGAAATCGTTGCTTTCTGGTTGGTACTCATTTTTATTATGCCCGCCAATATTTGGATGCAGGCTCTGGCTTTCCTACTCTTTCGTTTTTTTGATGCCATCAAACCAGGACCAATTGGAATGATTGATCGGCACTTTAAAAATCTTGAAAGCCTCGCCAGTGCACCATCAAGTATTCCTCAAATAATTTGGCGGGGCTTTGGCATTATGGTGGATGATTTTGCAGCCGCCTTCTTCACACTCCTCATCATTGCATTCATTCAAGTATTGGTTCACTAGGAAAATAAATGAATACGCTCGATACCGCTAAAGCACTAGCCGATCTTTTACTTCCTCAGGGTTGGAAAATTGCCCTGGCAGAGTCTTGTACTGGTGGCCTTGTATGCGCAACATTAACCCAATTACCAGGCTCAAGCGATTGGTTTGAGCGAGGCTATATCACCTATAGCAATGAAGCCAAAACGGAATGTCTAGGCGTGCCTACTGAGCTCATTGAGTCTCATGGTGCAGTCAGCGAAGCTGTCGCTAAAGCGATGTCTGAAGGTGCGCAAGGAGTTACAAAAGTGAAGGCTGCTCTCTCTATTACTGGGATTGCTGGGCCATCAGGTGGGTCCACAGAAAAGCCTGTAGGAACAGTTTGTTTTGGGTGGACGATTCAAAATAAGGGCGGTGATATAACAACTATTTGCGATACCCAACTTTTTCAGGGAGATCGTCAAGCGATTCGCGAACAGGCTGCCAACTTTGCTTTAACTACATTGCTGAAACTACTCAGCAGCTAATTACTTCATCCAGCCCTTGCTATGGAAGTACCCAAGCGGAATAATGGCTGACACTAACATCGCACCAATGGCCATTGGATAACCCCAAGAGGTATCTAACTCTGGCATATGTTTATAGTTCATACCCCAAATACTTGCCAGCAAGGTAGGCGGCATCAAGGCAACTGATACCACCGAGAAGATCTTGATGATCTTAGATTGATTCAAATTAATGAAACCCACCGTAGCATCCATCAAGAAGTTAATCTTATCGAATAAGAAAGCAGTATGGTTTTCTAAAGAATCAATATCGCGCAAAATTTGACGCGCCTCTTCTTGCTGTTCATCTGACAACAACTTACTACGCATTAGGAAAGATAAGGCTCTACGGGTATCCATGACGTTACGACGAATGCGTCCGTTGGTATCTTCCTCTGTTGCAATTGTTTCCAATACTTCAGCAGCATCTGCATCATTAATATCATCTGAGAGAACGCGTTTACCTGCGCGTTCGAGATTTTCATAAACTTCTTCGAGTGCATCAGCAGAATATTCGGCATCAGTTGAATACAAATCGAGCAATACATCTTTTGCATTACTCACTGAACCTGGGCGCAAACGTGCGCGCAATCGCACTAAACGGAAAACAGGAAGATCTTCATCATGAATCGAAAACAGCACTTGTTTAGTCAATACAAAAGCAACCCGTACGTTACGGGAAGTTTCATCTTCATCTAACAAGAAATCAGTACGAATATGCAGATGGCCATCATCGGCCTCAAAATATCGAGCTGAAGCCTCTAAGTCACCCAAGTCATCCAACTCAGGCAAAAGGACTCCAAACGCCTCTTTAATCCAAATCAGCTCATCCTCCTCTGGATCAACGACGTCGATCCAGATAGGATTGGCATATTGCAACAATTCATTGCGATCTTCGACTTGCTCTTGAGAGAGGCGGCCATTTTGCAGGACGAACAAGTTGATCATAGAGAACTCCTAAGGAATGAGCGCTAGTTTATCCTATAGAACATGACAGTTTCACTAAAATAAGCCAAAACCAATGAACTCAAGCTCAAATACCTTTAACCAGCAACTCCAGTCTGCATGGGCTTCCCAAGGCAGCATGCTGTGCGTTGGCTTTGACCCCGACCCAAAGCGCGTACCCCTATCCCTGCAAGGGAAACCTGAGGGCATCTTTGAGTTCTGTCGTGAAATTGCGGATGCGACCGCCGATTTAGTCTGCGCCTTCAAGCCTCAATTTGCGTACTTTGCATCCCAAAGAGCTGAAGCCCAATTAGAAAAGCTCATCAAACACCTCAAAGTGAAGTACCCCCACATACCTGTCATCCTTGATTCCAAGCGCGGTGATATCGGCAGCACTGCCGAGCACTATGCCATGGAAGTATTCGAGCGTTATGGAGCTGATGCTGTGACAGTCAGCCCCTATATGGGCTTTGACACGATTGAGCCTTATTTGCGACATCAAGGCAAAGGGGTGATTGTGCTCTGTCGTACCTCCAACCCAGGAGGCTCCGATTTGCAATTCTTAAACGTGACCCCCGATGGTCAACCCCTCTATCTTCATGTAGCTAAATTGGCCGCCCAACAATGGAATAGCTCCGGACAAATCAGCCTCGTCGTTGGCGCTACTTTCCCAGAAGAGATTGCAAAAGTACGTGCGATTGTTGGTGATATGCCTTTACTAATACCAGGCATTGGGGCTCAAGGTGGCGATATTGATGCCACTGTAAAAGCGGGTGCGATTCCAAGTAAGCCTGGCACCGGCATGATGATCAACTCCTCTAGGGCTATTTTGTACGCTAGCTCTGGCAATGATTTTGCTCAAGCCGCCAGAACAGCAGCGCTGAACACCCGCGACGCATTGAGGACAGCGGCAGCTAAATAAACATCCGCCAGCCTTATTGCAGAACTACTTTTTCGAGCTGCCCTTTGGATGAGGAGCTAAAGCAACGCGATCCATATATTCCAAGATGAACTCTTGGCGAGTCGGAAAATGGATGTTGGCCTTACGGCAATACTGCGTTTTATCAAAACATTTCGGTGCAGGTAAGGCAGAAGCCAAAGCGGCTGACTGCTCTCGATCCAATGCCGCTGGGGTGGTGGTGTAGTAATGCTGGGCTGCTGCACCAATTCCAAAAATACCATCACCCCACTCTACAGAGTTGAGGTAAATCTCGAATAAGCGCTGCTTCGATAAAGTCAGCTCTAGCAAACCAGTAATGATCAGTTCTTGGCCCTTACGAAAATAGTTTTGCTCAGAAGATAAAAATAAATTTTTTGCTAATTGCTGAGTAATCGTTGAACCGCCGCGTAAAGCTGTTTTCGCTTGTTTGCCTGATCGATTTTTTTGCTGGTTCTTCTCCCAGGCCTTTTGCATATCTTCAACACGAACCCCTTTGTGCTGAAAGAAAATATCGTCCTCGCTGACTAGCACTGCTCTTTTTAGATTCCCAGAAATCTTGTCATAAGGAGTCCACTTCGATTGAATAGGGCATGTCCAATGCCAAGTGCATAAACGCCAGCGCTCAGCCCTTTGAAAAGCCGTGCTATCTGGATTGATGGTGGTCCATAAACCAATCTGAATAGCAAAGTAAGCCTGCATGGCCAGAAAGCCAAACAAGAGGCACTTAAAGGGATAGATAAACCAGCGCATCAGGGCAAAGAGCTAACTTCTGAGCTGTGCCAATATTGCTCGGGGGTCAATCGCGGAAGTAAGACCTACGCCACGCCAGATCAAGAATGCATCGGCAGCCTGCTCAACTAACATACCCAAGCCATCACTAACGCGGGCACCTCTTTGGAGGGCCTGCTGCATAAAGCTTGTTGTCTTACCGTAGAGCATTTCATATGCAAATGAACTGGGCACAAAAATATTGGCTGCCGCTTTATTACTAATAGGCGATACGTTATCAAGGCCTGCAGCAGTAGCATTAATCACCAAATCAAAGGCTATCGTTTTTCCTGCATCTTCTAAATCATCTAATGTAACTGACTCTAAATTTGTACCTTGCGCTAGCTCAGAAAAGATCTTGACCAATTCATTTGCTTTTACATTTGAGCGATTGGCAATTACAAGATGCTTGGGAGATTGTTCCAGCAATGGTCCCAACACGCCACGGGCGGCACCGCCAGCACCTAAAAGCAAGATGCGCGCATCCTTCAGGACAATACCTTGTGCGCGTAAATCTCTTACCAAACCAGCGCCATCAGTGTTATCTCCATAAATTTGCCCATCTTGAATCCAAAGGGTATTCACAGCACCTGCTAATTGCGCTCTTGATGTTAAGACCTTAGCAAATGCTTGAGCATCTAATTTAAAGGGCACGGTCACATTCATCCCCTTCCCTCCAGCAGCAAAGAAATCTTGCGCAGCTTTTGTAAAGGCTCCCAGAGCTGGCTGTAACCTTCCATAGTGCATAGCCTGATTGGACTGTAATGCAAACTGCGCATGAATCTGAGGTGATTTACTGTGCGCGATTGGATTACCAGCAACCGCGTACACATCCATCCCAGAAAACAGCTTTGGGTCGGTATATAAATCCATGGATTCTGATGAAGTCATGATGAGAGGATAAGCGAATTTTTGATCTATTTCTTGAACTATTTTTGAGATGGAATCAACGTCGCAACTCTAAGCGATCAGTGCCCTCGCGAGCGAACTCAAAAGTGGAGACCCAATCTAAGACATCAATTTGCTTACGCATTTCAGAGGGGAACACACCAAATGGAGCGGAAGCTCTCACAATAGCCAAAGCCTGTCGATCCAACTCAGGATTACCTGAGCTGCGGCCAATTGATAGGCCGTCTTTCCCCTGTGCATTGCTCGTGATATTGCCTTGAGCATCCACACTGACAACAATGATCAAGGTGCCGTATAAAGCTCGTCCATTAGCGCGCGGGAAAAAAGCACTTCCATATGCTTCAATCTTTTGTCGCATGGCATCGTAATAGTGAGCAAAAGTCACCGCCTTCGCATTAGTTGCAGTTAATACCTTACGTCGAGCTCCACGTCCATCGGCTTGTATACGCTTGGCTAATTCTGCTTCTAGAGAGTTTAGTTGTGGTGCAATTTTTTGCTCGTCACCACTCTTACGCCCCCCAGACCGCGCCCGTTGCTCCTCTAGCTTTGCCAACATTTGTTTTTGCTGTTTCTCTAAAACTTCGAGTCGCGCTTCGGTTCCTAGCCTTGCACGATGGATCGCTGTAGCATCTTGATTTTCTGTTTTTCCACCACCTTGGAGATCAGCCTGAGCTAATTTATTAGCCTGCGTTGGCGGTGTTTTGCTACTAGCGTTCACCAGTACTACGCTCAATGGGGTATTGAGTCGACGGCTTTGAATTTCTCCAGCGCCCCAGCGAATAGACAAAAAAAGAAGGTGAATAACCAGTGAAACGCAGAGCGCAAACTGAAATGGGTGACGACGCCAAGCACCTTGAAGAGATTGCATCACAGCAGTTGTTTGGCGAGATGTCATCGGCAAAATAAAACTACTCTGAAGTGCCGTCTTCAGTAGGATTTTCAACGGCCTCTTGTGCAATCTTTGCTAGTGATTCAATTTCTAAAACGCGCACGCCCGCACTTAATTGCAATAAATCCACATTATCAATCTGCACCTGAGCACGAGTCATCCGAGGATGAGTTGCTAATTCTGGAATGGGTAAATGCAATGGTACTAACTCAAGACGAGACATGCCTTCCTTGAGATGCCGTGCAAAAACTGTTTTAGACCCGCCTTCCTGCGTAATCCAGCGTAAACACCAATATTTCTCCAGCCTATCTTGATATTCTCCATAGGCCTGATAGCAAGACTCAAAATCGGCTGCAATACCCATCAAAACAGCATCATGTGGCGGGAAAGGAGCGACCATCTTGGCCGTGACACCATGCTTGGCTAAGGCGATGAGCTGCCATTGATTCACTAAATCTGAATAGCGTCGTAATGGTGATGTGCACCATGCGTAATAGTCCAAACCTAAGCCTTCATGTGGTCCTGGGCTTGTCTGCATTCGTGTCCGCAATGGACCCCACCCTTTTTGAGTTCTAAAGAGACCAGGTAAGCCATGATCAGCAAGTAACTGACCTGAAGCGCTATTACAAAAAATCATCCATTCAGCAACAATCGTATCTAAGACTGAGCCACGTTGACGTGGAGTAATTTCTATCTGTTCTACACCATCAATAGGAGCCACCTCAAAGTAAAAATCTCTCGCTAAGGCATTAGGGTCTATCACCCCTAACTGTTCTGAACGCAGGCCATTTGCTATTCGCTTTTCTTGACGACTTGCATGTAAGTGCTTAGCCGCACGCCACAAGACGGCTAACTCTTTGCGAAAAGGATAAGTTGCAGCTTCATCTAACAAACTATCGTCACTAACCAAATGCTCCAAGTCTTCCAAGCGTAAATTAGCTGCCATCGGCACCATCTCTGCACGCATTTGAATAGAATCACGATCCACATGGCCCTGAGCATCGATGTCTACATAGATCGATAGTGCCGGACGAGGAGCACCTTCATCTAATGAAAATTGCTCAATCACCGAATCAGGCAGCATCGTTATCTTGTCACCTGGAAAATACACTGTCGACATACGATCCCGCGCAACCCGGTCAAGGGGATCATCTTTGGCAATAGCCAAACCAGGCGCAGCAATATGAATTCCGACGCGGTGGCCGCCCGTTTCTAAATCACTCACTGACAGCGCATCATCAATTTCAGTAGTGCCTGCATCATCAATAGAAAAAGCCCTCACTGGGGCAAGCGGTAATTGAGCAATAGCTGCATCGTAAGCAGCTTGATCAACCCCAATATTCTGATTGTGGGCGCTACCATTTGGAAAATGGGCTTTTAAAAATAATCCTTGGTGATACGCCAAGGGTGACTCAATTGCAGCACATCGAATCATCAATTGTGCTGGCGATTCACCCGTTTCAGAGCAAGCTGCAATCAAAGCCTTATAAGCAGATGTATTCTTATCTGGAGAAAACAATAGTTGATTTGAAGAAGATTTCAAGGCCTCAGGAAATTTTCCCGAGACTAGCTCTTCTTGCCAAAGAGTCTGCTGTTCTAGCTCTTTTTGCTTACGTTCGATAGCAGCCAATCCCGCTTGTAATTGCTCGAGAGGTGCCCTTTGGAAACGACCGCGACCCTTGCGCCGAAAGAAGACTGGCGCGCCCTGCAAAGCGATTGCTAAAGCAACTTGCTGGGAGTTATTCACTTGCGGTCCAAAGTACTCAAGAGCAACGTCTATCAAGCTAAATTCCTCTTCAGGAGCGCAATCCCAAAGGAACTGCAAGTCGATGTCTTTGGATAAAAGTTGCGCTTCATCCATCAGAGCTTGTGCCTCCGGTTTATCAAAACGTAGCCAAACCTCCTTAGCCTTCAGTTTGATTTTTTTGCCCGAGAGGCTAGTTGCTTGCCATGATTCCGCATCCCCAGTGCCTGATGCAGACTGGACAGTAGCCACTTTAATATCGCCACCCTCTTCATAGACAAGATTCATGCTTAGAGGGAGATCCCGCCACTAGCTTCCAAAGCCACGCCATTCACATAGCTAGCCTCATCGCTAGCCAAAAATAAATAAACATTCGCCATTTCTTCTGGAGTGCCAAGGCGTCCAAGCCAGCTACGCCTCTCAATATCTTGCAAGATATTTTCTGGCATCGCCTTCACCATTTCAGTTGCGATAAAACCAGGGCAGATCGCATTCACTCGAATTCCTTTAGGCCCTAATTCACGCGCCCAAGTTTTAGTAAATCCAATCACCCCAAATTTGCTTGCGGAATAATTGGTTTGGCCAAAGTTTCCATACAGACCAACTACGCTAGACGCATTCACAATTGCACCTGAGCC
Organism: uncultured beta proteobacterium; assembly: GCA_903944255.1. GTDB lineage: Bacteria > Pseudomonadota > Gammaproteobacteria > Burkholderiales > Burkholderiaceae > Polynucleobacter. The sequence goes on along the minus strand of CAJARE010000065.1, from coordinate 3,361 downwards.
TGCCTCAAGCATGTGGGGCACTATCAACTGCGTACAGTTAAAAACACCCTTTAAGTTCACATCAATTACATTATCAAACTGTGCTTCAGTCATCTTGATTAAGCGTGCATCTTGTGTAATGCCGGCATTATTAATCAAGATATCAATACGTCCATGCCTTTGCATGACTTGATCAATAACCGCTTGAATACTTGCCCGATCAGTGACGTTCATTTCGTAGGGTTCAGCATGCAAAACTTGTGCGGCAGCGCCTTTAACTAATTCCAGATTGATATCTGCAATCATGACCTTAGCGCCTTCCTGAGAGAAGCGCTGCGCTGTCGCAAAACCAATCCCTTTTGCTGCGCCAGTGATGATCGCCACTTTATCTTTTAATCTATCGCCCATTTTTACTTTCTTTTCTCAAGTTCCAATCTGAACATCTACTAATCAAATACTATTCATTCGGCTAAGGCTTTCAATATTTTTTGATGCACCCCGCCAAACCCACCATTACTCATTACTAGAATGTGATCACCGGGCTTAGCCTCTTTTGCAACAGCGGCCACTAATGCATTGAGATCATCAAAAGCCTTAGCCCTGCTATGGCCCGAAGTATTCAGTGGTGCCAAGACCTCATTTAAATCCCAACCCAATGATTCTTTACCAGTACTAGCCCCATAGGCAAATATATTATCGGCAGCTTCTAAGCTCAGTGGCAATTGTGCCTTCATCACACCTAATTTCATCGTATTGGAACGCGGCTCTAATATGGCCAAGATGCGCGCCTTACCTACGCGACGACGTAAACCATCAACTGTAGTCGTAATAGCCGTTGGGTGATGAGCAAAATCATCGTATACCGTGATGTCGTTTGCTACTCCAATGGTTTCTAAACGACGTTTCACATTCTTAAACGTGGCCAATGCACGGGCACTATTTTCTGGAGAGATGCCAATATGATTTGCCGCCGCTATTGCTGCAAGAGCATTGAGCTGATTATGTCGTCCCATTACCCCAGAGTCTGGCGCCCACTTTACAGTGGCCACTTCATTGCCGGACTTTTTCACAATAAAGCCATCACTTTCTTGAGCAATGAAAGACCATTCATTGATCGCTGCTTGCCCAAATCGCTCTACTGGAGCCCATGCGCCACGAGTCACTACACGCTCTAATGCAGGCTCTTCGCCATTCACCACCAGCAAGCCATCACTGGGAACAGTTCGCACTAAATGATGAAACTGGGTTTCAATTGCTGCTAGATCTGCAAAGATATCCGCATGATCAAATTCCAAATTATTTAATAAAGCAGTACGAGGCCTGTAATGCACAAACTTACTGCGCTTATCAAAAAAGGCGGTGTCATATTCATCTGCTTCAATAACAAAATATTGACTCTCACCTAGATGGGCAGATACTGTGAAATTGAGTGGTACTCCACCAATCAAGTACCCAGGCTTGTAGCCATTAAATTCTAAAATCCAAGTCAGCATAGCTGAGGTAGTGGTTTTGCCATGGGTGCCAGCAACTGCCAATACATGTCTGGTGTATAAAACTTGCTCACCCAACCATTGGGGGCCAGAGATATAAGGCAGGCCTTGGTTCAGAATGGCTTCCATCAGGGGATTGCCACGAGAAACCACATTACCAATCACAAATAAATCTGGCAGGGTCTCAAACTGTAATAATTGATCTGGTGAGAACCCCTCAATCAGCTCAATACCCTGAGCTTGAAGTTGGGTGCTCATTGGTGGATAGACGTTGGCATCACAACCCGTAACGCGATGTCCTGCCTGACGGGCGATTGCGGCAATGCCGCCCATGAAAGTACCGCAAATGCCCAAGATATGAATATGCATCTGCGAATTTTAGCGAAGGAGTTGGAGTGAATCGAAGACAGTGGATCATCATTACCCTAATAAGTCTTTTGGCCCTCCTGGCCGGGGTCTTTAGTTCGCATTGGATTTCTAAAACAGGACTTGCCAGTGAACCTGCCATCAAAGCATTTTTTGCTAATTCCTGGAAAACACCAGATGGAAAAGTTGTCAATTCTGCAGATTGGCAGGGAAAAGTCCTCGTGGTCAATTTTTGGGCCTCTTGGTGCCCTCCCTGCGTTGAGGAAATGCCCACCTTAGACCTTTTACAAAAGGCTTTCTTACAAGAAAATGTTCTATTTGTCGGTATCGGCATCGATTCACCCTCTAATATTCGTGAATTTCTCGAAAAGACCCCTGTTTCCTATTCAATCTTGATTGGTGGGCTTGAAGGTAGCGCTCTTTCCAAACAGATGGGCAATGCCCAAGGCGCCCTACCGTTCACAGTCATCATCAATTCCAAGGGTAAGGCTGTTTATAGTAAATTAGGGAAAATAAGCGAAGATGAGCTCAGAAAGGCAATTAAATCGGCTATATAAGGATATTTAACTGATTTTAGTAGAGGCTATTCATAGAGAAATAACATAAAAAAGACGCTTCTTTACCAAATAATTTCAATATTTACGGCTAAATATCGATATTTTTTCAGCCTCCAAACTATCTGAGCGGGTATACTTTCTTTCTTAAGAAATGAAGCATTACATTCAGTAAAGATGCATTTGTAGTCAAAAGCGAAATATAGCAATTGATAATTAACTGCTTCTAAAAACAGGGAACTATGTCGAAAAAAGCTTCAATTCTCGTAATTCAGGGCCCAAATCTCAATTTATTGGGAACTCGTGAGCCAGAAGTTTACGGAAAAACCACCCTAGAAGATATTCATCAAAAGCTAGGTGAGCTTGCAAAGGCGAGCTTAATAGACTTAGACACCTATCAAAGCAATCATGAAGGCGAGTTAATCGACCGTATTCAAAAGGCCAAACTCGATGGAGTAGATTTCATCATTATTAATCCAGGGGGGTTTACCCACACTAGCGTTGCCTTACGAGATGTATTAGCTGGTGTTGCCATTCCGTTTACTGAAGTCCATTTATCCAATATTCATCAGCGCGAAGAATTTCGTAAGCATTCCTATTTATCAGACATTGCCACTGGCGTGATCTGCGGACTTGGCGCAATCGGATACGAGTTAGCACTTCAAGCAGCGATTACTCGCTTAAAAAAATAAGCTTATTTTAAGAATTACAAGAGAGGATGTACTCCTATGGATCTGAGAAAACTAAAAACCTTGATCGACCTCGTTTCTGAATCAGGCATTTCTGAGTTAGAGGTTAATGAAGGCGAAGACCGCGTCAGAATTGTTAACTCGGGCTCAACGGCCCATGCTGGACAGATGGTTTATGCAAACCCTGCGCCAACCCAAGCAGCCCAAGTAGCACCAGCACCGAGTGCTCCAGCGCCAGTTACAGTAGCAGCAATTGAAGAGCCCTCTGAAACGGGTTTTGTTG
>CAJARE010000064.1 GCA_903944255.1 uncultured beta proteobacterium | reverse complement strand
TATGCATGTAAAAACGGCGATAAGCACCCGCTTCTATCGCACTCTCAAGGCTGCCCTAGTCAGCAAGCTTCAGTAATTTTTCGTCCAGCAGGCCTTGAGTTAACACTCGAAGCGCTGCTTCATGTGGTTGCATAAAGGTATTACCCGGCTTAGTCATGGCTACCGCCGCTTCTTGAGCTGCTAAGGTAATGTTGTACAGGGCACGCTGTGGCCCAGTAAATTTGCCATTAATTGGAAAGGTGCGAGTGATATCAGATGCGTAGCCATCGAGTTCGCATCCAGCATCAATGAGGCAGAGCTCTCCGCTTAGTAACTCTGTTGAGCCGGCGCGATAGTGCAGGATGCAAGTATTTTCTCCACCAGCAACAATGCTGTTATAGGCTACGCTTTGTGCACCACTATTACGGAATTCATGAAGGAGCTCAGCTTCTAATTGATATTCACGCATTCCAGGTTTGCAGATTTGCATTGCTCGAATATGGGCGCGGGCAGAGATAGCGGCAGCCTTGCGCATGATGTCAATTTCATGAGCATCCTTAAATAGGCGCATTTCATGAATCAGAGATTCAACATCATGAAACTCAGAAGGGGGATTTATGCCTGCACGCGACTGACTGCGTACTTGCTTCATCCAATGACGCAAGCGGCGATCAGCCTCAGCATTTTCTGCCAAACGGATATAAATGGCTTCTTGATCCGCTAAAAGCTCACCCAGTTTTTGATCGAGCACCTGATTACTATGCGCAAATTCCACACCCAGTTTTTCTGGTGCCGCTTCTGGCCCTAAACGAATGCCATCCCAAATTTCTCGTTCCAGATCTTTGGGTCTGCAAAATAGGTGTGATTCAAGCTGACCTTTGTCAGATACTTTTAAGACAAGGGTTGCACCGGGTTCTTCAAAACCACTTAAGTAGAAAAAATCACTATCGTGTCGATACGGAAACTCACTATCGCGATTGCGTGCGACCTCGGGCGCTGTAGAAATGACGGCAATTCCACCACCCGTTTTGGATAGCATCTGTTTTGCTAAGGCAATTCTGCGCTGTTGATAGATATTGGTTTTATTCATAGACTGCATTCAGCTCTTGCAAGCGCTGTGGCGTACCTACATCGTGCCACGGACCTAGATATTTTTCACCGCTCACTCTATTTTCACCCATTGCTTCTCTGAGGAGGGGGGCTAATTTGGCAGGACTGCCTATCTTTAAGTCTTTAAAGAGGGCTTTGTGATAGATGCCGATCCCTGAAAAGGTCAGTTTTTCAGCTCCAGAGGACTCTTGGTCTGACATTGCTGAGCCATTCAAGTAAAAATCACCATCTGGGTGTTGAATAGGGTTGGGAACCATGAGGAGATGGGCCAAAGGCTGATGAGACTGAGTGCCTAATTGGGATGCTGTTTGCAAAATCTGCACAATGGGCAAATCCGGAGAAAAAACATCCCCATTGATTACCAAGAAATAGTCGGATGGTGCGAGTAAGGGTAGCGCCTTACAAATTCCGCCCGCGGTTTCTAGGGCGGTGAGTTCAGGCGAGTATTGGATCTGAATTCCAAATTGCTGCCCATCACCAAGAGTAGATTCAATCTTGGATCCCAACCAAGCATGATTAATCACTACTTTTGGAACCCCTGCTTTAGCGAGCGACTCTAGGTGCCACGCTAAAAGAGATTTATTTTGAATCGTTAGCAAGGGTTTTGGTAAATCATCCGTTAAGGGGCGCATCCGCTCGCCTCTGCCGGCGGCTAATATAAAACAAGGGATGGTGTTTGAAGTTGCTTTAGCCATTTTTAATTGGACGAGTTGATTCCAAAATACGCGCTAATGGCTTTAATTCAATATAACGATTGGCGGTTGCAATTGCATATTCGAGAACAAGTGGAATATCTTTAAGGTAGCCATCCTTGCCATCACGATGAAATAGTCGTGCAAAAATACCAAGAACCTTGAGATGGCGCTGCAAACCCATCCATTCAAAATCTCGGTAGAACTGTCCAAAATCACTGGGCATTGGCAAGCCAACTTTACGACCTTCTTCCCAAAATTGAATGACCCAGTCAATCACTCTTTCTTCTGGCCATGCGATATAGGCATCTCTCCATAAAGAAGATGCATCGTAAGTAATGGGTCCATACACAGCATCCTGAAAATCGATCACCCCAGGATTATTCATTTCAGTGACCATCAAATTACGTGAATGATAGTCACGATGGACATACACTTTGGCTTGCGCTAAATTATTTTCAATAATGAGTGCAAAAGACTTTTTGAGTTGGGCTTGCTGTACTTCACCCAGATCAATTCCTAGATGTTTCTTTAAATACCAATCAGGAAACAAATCTAGTTCGCGTTGCAGGAGGGCCTCATCATAGTTTGGCAATACATTGGGTTTACTAGCCAATTGCATTTGCACTAAAGCATGCGTGGCGTCTTGATACAAACGATCTGCCGTCTTCTCGTTGAGTTCAGCTAAATAGGTTTTAGTACCAAGATCATTTAATAAAAGAAAGCCTTCGCTAATATTTTTTTCGAGAATTTGAGGTACGTTTAGACCTGCTTCTGAGAGCAATAAATCGACCTGAATAAAGGCGTCTAAGGGCTCATGCTGAGGGGGGGCATCCATCACAATGAACGTAGTAAATTTAGGGTTTTTACTCTCAATTCGGAAATACCGACGAAAGCTTGCATCAGCAGAAGCAGGACATAGAGAGCCAAGATCCAATTGCCAGCTAGGCTCAAGGCCTTTTAGCCATTGAATAAGGGTGTTTAAGCGTGCGTCAATCATGGTCGATTCGTATAATAAGGCGGGTCTGGAACTATGAGTCATTATCACCGTTGCGCTGGTCATTGCGCCCCTCTTTTTACAACTGTAACCCTGCGCGCAATGATGGGGTTGGCATTGCTCCAATTGGCATTGTTGGCGAGTGCTCAAACACCCCCACCATTACCATTCTCATCCAGGCCAGCAGAGGCCCCACCAATCTTGCCAGATCGTGGCAATGTGACGATTTTGAAGTTGGATGATCAGCTTAGAGTTGGCCAACCCATTGAAGACAGTAAGGCTCTTACTTTCACTTCTAGCGATTCAATTGATGGAGTGGTTGATCGCGAAATGCGATTAAAAGATCGCGCCCAAATTCGACGCAATGGCACAGTTGCTAAAGGTAATGAAATTATTTACAACCCTGATACCGATGTTGCTAGATTAATTGGTAACGCAGAACTGATTAAAGGTAGCGCTAACTTCAAAGGTCCTAATGCGCGTTTAACGGTTGATGCTCGCGAAGGCGAAATGGAAAGCCCTGTTTATGAAATTGGCGATAGCCGTGCCAGTGGAAAAGCAAAAAAACTGACTATTGAAAGTGGTGATGTGTTTGTTTTTGATAAAGCTACATACACCACTTGTACTCCTGAAAATTTAGACTGGTATTTCACTGCCAACAAAATTGAGATTGATACCGAGCAAAAAGAAATGAAGGGTCAGGATGGGGTAATGCACCTCTTTGATGTACCTGTTGTGTATGTGCCTTACTTTAGTTTGCCGATGGGAAGGGAGAGGCGGTCGGGCATTCTTCCTCCGATTGCAGGGTATAACTCTAAGAATGGTATTGATATTACCCAGCCTTACTATGTCAATATTGCTCCTAATCGTGACTTAACAATCATGCCGCGTTATATGAGTCAACGCGGAGTGCAGTTAGGCGCTGGTTATCGATTTATTGATACTACGTATAACGGTAACGTGATGGGCGATTATTTGCCAAGCGATCAAAAGGCAGGCGGAATTAGTCGTTGGCGTTATGACTGGCAACAACGCCAAACTTTGCTGGGATCACCAATGGGTGGCCCAGGTTCAGTCAATGCCTATATCAATGCCGCTAAAGTTTCAGACAATGCTTATCCAACTGACTTTTCTCAAACGGTCGCAGGTGCCGTGACAAGTCAGTTTCGCCAAGAGGTTGGTGCAGTATCGCAACTTCCAGATAGATTAAGCAATTGGACCGTTTCTGCTAAAGCATTAAATTTCCAGACGCTGCAACCCAACTTACCTAGTACAGTTGGAGCGCCATATAACGTTTTGCCTCAAGTGACAGCAGTCTATCGGAGTAATTTGGTGCCACCAGCTTCAGGGACTGATGGTCGGTATATCACCCTGCCTACTGGTCCTACTTCGATGGTAACAACCGATTTCTCTCGGTTTTCATACAACATTGCAAGCAGTATTCCGAATACGGCGCCCGGTATTTTTAGTCAAGCAGATCGTACGGTTGTGAAAGGTGTTTTGGAGTATCCAACAATAACGCCTGGCTACTATATTCGTCCTAAGTTAAGTCTTCAGTCTAATAGCTATAGTGCAACGGCTTATCAACCTGGGTATTTGCCAGCCCAAGGCTTCTTAATACCTACCGCTAGTTTGGATACTGGTTTGGCATTCGAAAGAGATGCTTTTGAGATGGGTAGTTTTTTCGGGCAGAATATGTTGCTCAGTCTTGAGCCGCGCGCCTTGTATGTATATACGCCTTACGTAAACCAAGCAAACACTCCTTTATTTGATACGGCAGATCAGGGATTTGGTATTGGACAGATTTATAGTGAAAATACTTTTATTGGTAATGACCGTGTCTCAGATAGCAATAAGGTAACCGTTGGCCTGACCAGTCGAATTACAGAATCAAATACCGGCGCCGAAAGAGCAGTCATCACTCTTGCTCAGCAACAACAGTTCACGGCACAGCAAGTGGGATTGACTGGCAATATTGCTAGCCCAACAGCCTATTCCGACACATTAGCTGCTGCATCCGTGCGTTTTATGGGTAATTTCAATGCCGATGTTTTTGGCCAATACAACACCCAATTAAATCGCTTTGTCCAGACAACCGTTGGTGGTAGTTGGCGCCCAACTCCTGGCCGTAGTCTTAATTTTGGCTATCGTAACGTTTGGCAGCCACCTATCCAAGCAACTCCATTTAATCCAATTGGCACTCCGGCAGCAACCACGACGGATCAATATAATATTTCTGGTCAATGGCCGGTTACAAGGGAGATTTCTTTAGTTGGCCGTTGGGGGTATGATTCGCTTACAACTAAGACATTGAATACCTTAGTAGCCGTTGAGTATATCCGTGACTGTATTGTTTTCCGCAGCGCATATTCTCAACTACTATTGAACAACAATACGACAACCCAAATCTTGTTTCAAATTGAATTCAGAGGTCTTGGTGTTGCGGGAGACAACCCTGTAGATTTAATGAAGTTAAATGTTCCTGGTTACTTGCCTACACCTAAGCCATTGCCCGCCTCAACCTATGAGAAATACCAATGATTTTTTGTAAGAAACATCTAAAGTGCTCCATTACTTTTGTTTTTCTACTGATCAGCTCAGTATTAGTAAGCTCGTCTTATGCTCAAGATGCTAGTCGTAAAACTGCTACCGCTACTGCTGCTGCCATACCTGCACCGGTCGCTGCGCCTGCAGATAATAAGATTCGGAATATTGATGGTGTCGCAGTAGTGGTCAATACTGGCTTCATTACTCGCAGGGAAATTGATGATCGCATTGCTGCTTTGCAAAAACAGGGCACTAAAATACCTGATGCTACTGAATTTAGAAAAGCAGTATTAGAGCGCCTAATCGTTGAAAAAATTCAGTTGCAAAGCGCTGAGCAGGAAGGTATCAGAGTCACTAATAAAGAATTAGAAAAAATTATTGCTGATATTGCTGCAAAAAATACATTAAGTCTCGCAGAATTCAAGAATAGAGTGGTTGCATCTGGCATGTCATTTGAGCGATATAAAGAAAATTTACGTGAAGATGTTGTTCTTACTCGCTTTCGTGAGCGCGAGGTCGATGCCCGAATTAAGATTTCTGACGCTGAGGTTGATAACTTTATTGCGGAGCGTGCGCGTGCCATTGTTGGACAAGGCGTTGCTCCAAGTTCGCCAGTACCTGTATCTAGCAGTGGACCAGAAGAAATTAATTTAGCTCAGATCTTTATTCCTGTTGATGCTGGAGCAGGAGCCAGTGCACAGGCAGAAGCTAAAAAGAAAGCCGACGCCCTTCTAGCCTCTACTAAAGGGGACGGAGACTTTATGCAGATCGGTAGTGCTGCTGCGAAAGAAAACCCGAAGATCAAATTTCAGGAGCTTGGTTATCGCACCCCAGATCGGCTACCGCAATTGTTCTACGATGCCGTTCGTAATATAGGTAGTGGCCAAACCGCCAAAGCTGTTGTGAAAAGCCCAGCAGGATTTCATATCCTTAAGGTGTTGGACCGAAGAACTCTGGTGGAGGTGGCGCCTAGGCAAGAAGCCCCTCCTCCTGAGGTTGTTTTAACTCCACCTAAGGCTATCCCCATTACCCAAACAATGTCACGTCACATACTGCTTCGCACTCGTGCCGGATTCACTGATCAGGATGCTGAAAGACGTTTACAAGGCTTCCGAGATCAAGTACGCACCAAGACTACTGATTTTGCTGATTTAGCCAAGAAATTTTCAGAAGATGGTTCGGCAGCTAATGGTGGTGAGCTCGGGTGGATGAGCCCAGGTGATTTGGTTCCTGAGTTTGAGCAGGCCATGAATCGTCTCCAAATTGGTGAGGTTAGTGATCCCGTTAAATCAGAGTTTGGTTGGCACTTAATCCAGGTGATGGAGCGTCGCGAAGGGCAGCTTACCGTTGAAAAGCAACGACAGTTTGCCCGCGCTAATATTCGTGAACGTAAATATGAACAAGCATACATGGATTGGATTCGTGAATTACGGGATAGTGCCACGGTGAAAATTCTGAACTCAGAAGATGCCGCAACCAGCGCCCCTTAATCTCGTCATTACTACTGGCGAGCCAGCAGGAATTGGGCCAGAAGTTTCTTTAAGTGCTGCGGCCACTTTTCTGGCTGAGCAAGAAGATGCCCAGATTACTTTACTTGGTGCTTCTGATTTGTTTTCCATACCAAAGCAATTGAATCCAAATGTACTGGCACGTTTGAAGTTTGAGAATGTAGAACTACAAACCCCCGCTCAAGTTGGAATATTAAATTCAGATAACGCAGCTTATGTAATCAAGTTATTAGATCTAGCGCTCGAGGGCTGTTTACAGCAGCGCTTTGATGCCATGGTGACCGCTCCTGTGCAAAAAAGTGTGATTAACGATGCGGGCATTCGATTTTCTGGACATACTGAATATTTGGCCCAATATTGCGGTGTAGGACAGGTAGTGATGATGCTCTGTGCTCCATTACCAAAGGGTTTCTTGGGTATCAAGCAGGCAAGAGATCTTCGCGTTGCCTTAGTGACAACCCATATTCCCTTGCAGGCAGTATCAGCCACCCTCAATCAAGGCTTGATTCTAAAAACGATCCAAATTGTTGCTAGGGATTTGCAAGATCGCTTTGGGATTGCAAACCCAATGATCCGCATGGCTGGTTTGAATCCGCATGCGGGCGAATCTGGTTATTTAGGACGCGAAGAAATTGAAGTGATTACCCCTGCTATCAAAGAGGCTCAGAGTTTAGGCATCGCAGTATCAGGCCCTTATCCTGGCGACACTATGTTTGATGCAACAGCCCTGGAAAGCGTGGATGTATTTATCGCGATGTATCACGATCAGGGACTTGCACCTTTTAAGTTTGTTACATTTGGCGGCGGAGTGAATGTCACCTTAGGTTTACCAGTGATTCGCACTTCGGTAGATCACGGCACAGCTTTGGATATTGCGGGCTCCGGTACTGCTGACCCGGGTAGTATGCTGCAGGCTTTACGCCTTGCTTATCAATTAGCGAAGAACCAGAGAAGACATTCTCAATAATGCATCGTGCTCGTAAACGTTTCGGCCAAAACTTTTTACAAGATGGTGGCATTATTCATTCGATTGTTACTGTGATTCAGCCTAGCGATGACATGCATATCATTGAAATTGGCCCGGGCCTTGGTGCATTAACTAGGCCTTTGTTGAGTAATTTAGATCAATTGGATTTGTTAGAAATTGATCGTGATTTAGTAGCCTATTGGAATGACCAAAATTTAAAAGGGCTTAAAGTCATCGAGGGCGATGCCCTGAAATTCGATTTCTTAGAATGGGCCAAGCATCGATCAGGAAGGCTAGGTCTTTGTAAAGTAGTTGGCAACCTACCTTACAATATTTCATCCCCTTTGTTATTCCATTTGGTAGGTGCAGCCAATGAGATTGACGAGCAGATTTTTATGTTGCAGGCTGAAGTAGTAGAGCGCATGGTTGCTCCAGCTGGTAGCTCAGATTTCAGTAGGTTATCAGTGATGTTACAAGCACGCTATGACATGGAGCAGGTATTAGAGGTGCCACCTGAAGCTTTTGATCCCCAGCCAAGAGTGAACTCAGCAGTAGTAAGGATGATTCCGCGTCAGGATTTCAGTCTCAATAGTGCTCAGTGGAATTCTCTCGAGAAAGTCGTTGCAGCAGCATTCTCCCAAAGAAGAAAAATGCTTCGCACTAATTTACAATCATTTTCAGATCGATTGAAATTAAGCGAGATAGAGCTAAAGTCTAGAGCACAAGATATTTCAGTAGATCGCTATATCGAGTGGGCAAAAATTCTAGCTGCTTGATCTAGCAGAGCAGGCTTTACTGATATGCGCTTGGATCAATGATGCGCATTTCTGATTCAATCCAACCTTCCACTTCTTGTTGTAGTGCTTCGGCAGATTTTCCGTCTGAGCGAATGACTGGACCAATAGAGAAAATCACTGTTCCTGGTTTCTTGAGAAAGCTATTTTTGGGCCAAACACGCCCTGCATTGTGCGCAATCGGAATGACTAGCGCCCCCGTTGCGCTCGCAAGGCGTGCACCGCCTTTACGGTAGGGTTTGTTAGAACCTATAGGTGTTCTTGTGCCCTCAGGAAAGAGCATGATCCATTTGCCCTCGCTAAGACGTTTACGCCCTTGGCTGGCAACTGAGAGCGCGGCTGTTTGTTTGCTGGCGCGATTGATATGAATCATTTTCAGCAAGGCTAAGGCCCAGCCAAAAAAAGGTATCCAGAGTAATTCGCGCTTAAATACGAAACAAAGTTGTTTGGGTAGCAAGGCAATATAAGCAATGGTCTCATAGGCCGATTGATGTTTGCTTAGAATGACCACGGGCTCATTTAGAACTGCTTCCATATTTTCCATTCCACGGATTTGATAATGGATGCCGCATAAATGTTGGAGCACATAAATCACGACTTTGTTCCAAATGCCAATGAAGCTATAGCGATTTTCAGGGCTCAGAAATGGAAAAACTAGCATACATAAAACGGACCAGATCGGGGTAAAGATCAGCAGAAATACAGCAAATAGAGTTGAGCGTATCAATAGCATTGCCTTAAACCTTATCTTCTAGCACTGCCTGGGCAAAAGCCATGAGATCAGTATGTATCTTTGTTCCCTCCGGTAGGGAGCCCTTTGCCAACGTTTTTTCACCCTTGCCAGTGAGTACTAAGTGGGGTGTCGCGCCCAGGGCAATACCCGCCTGTAGATCGCGCAAAGAATCACCCACTATGGGTACTCCGAGTAACGGAGTAGCGCTATCTGCTTTTTTATAACGAAGAGCAATTTCCTTCATCAGACCTGGAAGAGGCTTACGACAATCGCAAGCATGAGAATCGGTATGTGGGCAAAAGAAAATACTATCGATATGACCACCCAAGGGTTTAAGTAGCTTATCCATTTTGGCATGCATTGCATGTAAATCATTAATAGTGAAATATCCTCTGGTCAGGCCAGATTGATTGGTCGCAATAGCAAGCTGATATCCAGCTTGATTGAGAAGGGCAATGGCCTCCAAACTTCCTGGAAGTGGGACCCACTCATCTGCTGACTTCACATAATCATCACGATCTTCATTGATCACACCGTCGCGATCAAGAATAATCAGTTTAGAAGAGCTTAGGCTCATGCTAATTTGCCGAGATCGGCAACGAGATTCATTTTCTGGTGAAGTTGTTGCAAGAGAGCTAGGCGATTGTCGCGTAAATCAGGATTAGGATCCATCACCATGACATCTGCAAAGAACTGGTCAATCGGAGCACTCAAGGAAACTAGAGCTTTCAGTAGCTCAACAAATTGACGTTTTTCGTATGCGCTATTGAGTACAGGAGTAGCTGCTTCCAAGGCTTTATGGAGTGCAGTTTCTGCTGGAATTTGTAATAAAGCTTGAGAGCAACTTGCGGGTATAGCAGTTGTCGTTTTCTTCAAAATATTACTAATACGCTTATTGGCAGCCGCAAGTTGAGGTGCTTGTGCTAAGGCGTTGAACTCACGCAAAGCCGTTAAGCGCTCAATCAGATCATGAATATGGGCAGGCGATTGACTCAGCACTGCATCTATCTCAGCGCTAGTAAAAGGTTTTCCTGCTATCGCTTGATCGCGTAAATAAGCGCGAAGGCGATCAATGATGAAAGTATAAATATCAGCCGCTTGCGCTTTTTCTTGAACTTCCTTTTGTGGGAACTGTACGCGAGCAAGTTCAATTAATGCAGGTAAGCTTAAAGAAAGATTTTTTTCAAGGAGTAAACGGCAAATACCTAGGGCATGACGACGCAGTGCATAGGGGTCTTTATCGCCAGTAGGCGCTAGACCGACTCCCCAGATACCAACCAAAGTTTCTAGCTTGTCAGCAATAGCCAAAATCGTACCGGTTTGAGTCTGTGGTAGAGCATCACCAGCAAAGCGAGGCATATAGTGCTCGCTGCAAGCCGCAGCTACCTCTGCATTCTCTCCGTCATGCTTGGCATAGTAATTTCCCATAATGCCCTGAAGCTCTGGGAATTCACCAACCATATCGGTGAGCAAGTCAGTTTTTGCAATTTCTGCTGCGCGATGAGCCAGTTTTTGGTCTACACCTAATTGTTTCGCAATTCCAGTAGCAATTCCTTGGACGCGTTTTGTGCGATCTAATTGGTTGCCCAATTGGTTGTGATAAACCACTTTCTCTAAATCTGCTATCCGTGATGCTAGAGGACGCTTTTGATCTTGCATGAAGAAAAAACGTGCATCAGAGAGACGGGGGCGAACTACACGTTCATTGCCGGAGATGATGGCATTGGGATTATTTGTTTCAATATTAGAAACAATCAAGAAACGGTTGCGTAATTTCCCTTGTTTATCAGTTAATGCAAAATATTTTTGATTCGTTTGCATTGTCAGAATTAAGCACTCTTGTGGAATTTCCAAGAACTCTTGATCAAAATGGCATTCATAGACTGCAGGCCATTCAACCAATGCAGTCACTTCATCCAGAAGGCTATCTGGCATCAAAACTAAGTCATCTCCAGCAGCCTTAAGGAGTGCTGCTGCAATTTGAGCGCGACGCTTATTAAAGCCCGGAATGATTTTGGCTTTAGCCTCTAAGGCTATTTCATATTGATCGGCAGAGCTAATGGTGATTGTGCTTGGCGCCAAGAAACGATGACCTTCAGTCTGATTGCTTGCATCGATACCTAGGCTACTCACACGGAGAATCTGGTTACCATGCAGGGCAATGATCCGATGTGCAGGGCGTGCAAATTGTACGTCTGCGAGTACGCCATTTTTTTGTCGCACTTGGTAGTGCATCATTTTTGCAATGGGTAATTTATTTAAGGTTTGCTCCAAAGCAATTTGTGCGGTTTGCTCCAATGCTGCACCTTTTGCGACAACATTCAGATAGAGAGTTTCATTCTTGCCGTCGCCGGACTTTTCTAAGGTAGCTAAATCAATATCGGCATAACCTAGGGAGCCTAATTTTTTTAGTAGGGGCGGCGTTGCTTTGCCATCTGTATCAAAAGCAATACTGGTTGGTAATAATTTTTCCCGCACTGGATAATCGGGCGCCTGATTAAGCACGTCCGTAATGAATACTGCAAGGCGACGTGGCGTTGCAAAGCCTGTCACATTGGATGAATCCGTGGTTAATCCAGCTGACTTTAGAGACGAGTAGATTCCCTCGCTAAAGGCATCCCCAAGACGACGGAGTGATTTGGGGGGCAGTTCTTCTGTAAACACTTCAATCAAGAAACTAGCTGATTGGGAAGGAGAATGGGTTGTACTCATAAATGGATCTGGCTTATGCTTTGGCTTGGCGTTGGCACATTGGGAATCCCAGTTTTTCACGGGACTCGAAATATGCTTGGGCAACGGCGCGAGAAAGATTGCGGATACGACCAATATAAGCGGCACGCTCGGTAACAGAGATAGCGCCACGGGCATCCAAAAGATTGAATGTATGAGCAGCTTTTAAAACCATTTCATAAGCAGGCAAAGCTAGTGGCACTTCCATCAGGCGTTTGGCTTCGCTTTCATAGTTTGCAAAGTTCGCAAACAGCAAATCAGCATTTGAGTGTTCAAAGTTATAGCAAGATTGCTCCACTTCATTTTGGTGATAAACATCACCATAAGAAATACCATCAGCCCAAACAAGGTCAAATACATTTGAACAATTTTGAATGTACATTGCCAAGCGTTCGATACCGTAAGTAATTTCGCCGAGCACTGGTTTGCAATCTAAGCCACCAACTTGTTGAAAATAGGTGAACTGCGTCACCTCCATGCCGTTGAGCCAGACTTCCCAGCCTAAGCCCCAGGCACCTAATGTCGGGTTTTCCCAATCGTCCTCCACAAAGCGCACATCATTTTCTTTGAGGTCAAGACCTAGAGCAGCAAGTGAGCCAAGATAGAGATCCAGAATATTTTCAGGAGCCGGTTTAAGAACAACTTGATATTGATAGTAATGTTGTAAGCGATTTGGGTTTTCACCATAGCGACCATCTTTTGGTCTGCGCGATGGCTGAACATAAGCTGCTTTCCAAGGCTCTGGTCCGATAGCCCTCAAGAAAGTCGCCGTATGAGAAGTGCCGGCGCCTACTTCGAGGTCAATAGGCTGCAATAGGGCACAACCTTGTTGGTCCCAATAATCTTGAAGTTTGAGAATGATTTGCTGAAAAGTAAGCATGATTAACCTGGCTAAGCCATTGATTTTACATGGCTAGAGGAGCTTAGTAGTTAAAACTGACTAAAAACGTCTATGACGAATCAGGCCCCAGATCAGCAGGATGCAAGAAATACTCAAAATAGGGAAGTTTTCCCAGCGAACATAGGGCGTTTTGCCCACGTAGCCCTGAACTTGGGTGCTCAAGTTTGCTTGGGTAAATTCTGGAAGAGATGAGAGCACTTTTCCATCAGGACCTAGTACTGAGGTAATACCGGTATTGGTTGCTCGAAGAGCAGGAAGGCCAGTCTCTAGTGAGCGGAGTTGTGATAGGCGTAACTGTTGTGATGAGGCCTGTGATTTTCCAAACCAGGCTAAGTTAGTCATATTGATGAGCAAATGAACGGGTTTCTCGCTATTGCCGATGCGAGATGCTAATTCACCACCGAAGATATCTTCATAGCAAATGGTTATCGCTGCGTTGATATCCGCTTGACCTAAACGAGTAATAGAAAAAGGCGCTTGCTCACTACTACCTCTAGCAAAATCACTCATGGGTACGCGAAAGGCTTCGACAAACCAACGAAAGCCTGGAGGAATAAATTCTCCAAAGGGAACTAGATGTACCTTATCGAACTGGTATGGGACTGTATTTGGTGAAAGGCCGGTAGCCCGATTGGTGTATTGCGATCCTGTTTTACCAGATACCTCACCGATTAATCCTAACAAGATATTGCTAGAACTTAAGTTAGAGAAATGTTGTAAGTAATTTAATAAACCAGTTGGTAGATTATTTTGTGGCCAAGGAAATGCAGTTTCGGGAATGATGATGAGGTTTGCAGCCTCTTTTTTAATTTCATCGGTATAAAAAGCAATTTGCTGACTAATGGATTCAGGATTAAATTTAAGCGTTTGTTCAAAGTTACCCTGAATAAGACGAACAGTGATTGGCTCGCCAAATGGTTTGGTAAAGGCAATGAGGCCAGCCGCTTGAGACAGAATAATCACAGCTGCAATGCTCACTACACTCATTACTGCATGTTTTTTGATCTGCAAAATTTCCCACGAGGTCCAAATGACGAGGAAGGTGCAAGCAAGACCACCAAAATAAGGGGCTATCGGCGCAAAGGGTCCATTCAATTGACTTTCGGCAAGACCCATCCAAGGAAAGCCGGTAAAGATATAGCCACGCAGAAACTCCATGATGACCCAGCTCGCCCCTAAAAATAAGCCCGTCAAGCGAGATTGATGCAGCAATGAGATTGTTAGCGTAGCCAGTGAGAAGTAAATGGCCATGTATGCAGAAAGCAAAAAAACCGCCATGCAAGAAAGTGCTGCATTCATACCGCCAACGTCATGCAGGCTGATATAAATCCACCATAGACCAATCACAAAGTATCCCAAGCCAAATATCAGGCCAGATACAAACATTTTTTTTATGGAAGCAAATTTCTCTTGCTTGAGCCACCACCAAACGATGCTGAGTATTGGGATTTGTATCCAGCCACCATAAGGCAATTCGGCGGCGCCTGCAAGAATGGCGCCCAAGATCAATAGCACTAAAAAATGGATACCTTGATGGCGATCGCGAGAAAGCTGATCAATCAAGATGAATCTCAGTCAGTTTTTTTAGGAATTTGGCGCGCAAGCAAAATATGTACTTGACGAGGGTCGGCGCGCAAGATCTCAAATTCAATACCATCGATCAAAATGAGCTCGCCTACTTTTGGAACTCTGCCCAGATGTTGAATGACTAGACCAGCAACTGTTTCAATCTCATCTTGAGAAAAATGGGTTCCTAAGGTTTCATTAAATTGATCAATTTCCGTAATCCCTTTGACCCGGATATCGCCATTATCTAGTGCTATGAGGTTATCAGCTTCCTCATCAATATCATGCTCATCTTCAATATCACCTACGATTTGTTCAAGCACATCTTCAATCGTGATGATGCCGGCCACACCACTATATTCATCCACCACAATTGCCAAGTGGTTGCGGTTATCTTTAAAGTCACGCAATAAAACACTGAGTCGTTTTGATTCAGGAATAAATACTGCTGGCCTTAACCAGTCACGCACTTGAAAGTCTTTTTCAGTAGCATGCCGCAGTAGATCTTTGGCCAATAAGATACCAATCACATTGTCTTTACTGCCTTCATAGACAGGAAAGCGTGAGTGAGCTGCTTGAATCACACTCTGAATAATTTGAGCAAGACTACGATTGATATCAATCCAATCGATTTGGGCTCTAGGCACCAAGATGTCGCGTGCACAAAGTTGACCCACTTGAAATACACCCTCAATCATGGATAGGGCGTCCGCATCAATCAAGCCTTCAGATTGGGCTTCACGAAGCGTTTCAATGAGCTCTTTACGACGCTCGCTAGAGCTGATTGGTTGGGGTGTTAAAAAATCGGCTAGGCGATCTAATAGGGATTTATTGGGGTCGGGCATATAGCAAGAATAGCGTAGAAAGATGTCAATTTTTCAATTACGCATATAAATGAGGTCTAGGTATCTAAATAGGGATTAGAAAAGCCCAGTTTTTTGAGAATTTGCACTTCTGATGTTTCCATTTTTTCTGCATCTTTTTTTGTTTCGTGATCATATGCTTGAGCATGAAGGCAGCCATGCACAATTAAATGGGCAAGATGGGCTTTCAGTGTTTTACCTTGTACTTTTGCCTCTTTCTGTAGCACTGGTAGGCAAAAAATAATATCGGCATGCACATTTGATTTTGTAAGCTCGTAGGGAAATGTTAATACATTCGTTGCCGCATCTTTTTTCCGAAAAGCTAAGTTCAATTTTTTACCCTCAGCCATGTTCACAAAGCGTAATGTCAGTTGTCCATTAGGGGTGCTGGATGCCTTAACCCATTTCTTGATTAAACTAGCAGAGGCTTGCGTAGCCACCACCGCTTCGATCGCTGGACTTGCATACTGAAGCTCAATCATGAGTTTGGATTTAGGTAGAGATGGCATGCGCTTTGACAAGTTCGCCTCTTAAGGTGTAGTTAAGAACTTCTGTTACTTCAATATCGACCATGCTACCAATGAGCGCATCTTGAGCTTGATTTTCTGCCATGAAATGAATCACCCGATTATTGGCGCATCGACCCTGGAGATTAATGCCGTCTTTCGCCAGGCCTTCTACTAAAACTTTTTCGGTATTGCCCAACATTTTTTGGCTAATTTGGTTAGCTTGACCTTCAAGCACTGCCAATAAAGTTTGTAAGCGCTTGAGCTTCACTTCATAAGGAGTATCGTCGCTGAGATTAGCGGCAGGAGTACCAGGGCGTGGGCTGAAAATAAAGCAGAAGCTATTATCAAATTGCAGATCCTGAACCATCTTCAGTAACTTTTCAAAATCAGCTTCGGTTTCGCCAGGAAAGCCAACAATAAAGTCGCTCGATAAGGTGAGGTCGGGTCGTACTGCGCGCATTTTACGAATGATGCTCTTGTACTCAAGGGCAGTGTAGCCTCGCTTCATCGCAGATAGCATTGAGTCAGAGCCGTGTTGAACAGGTAAGTGCAAATGACTAACGAGTTTGGGAACTTTTGTATAGACGTCGACTAAACGCTGCGTAAATTCTTTTGGGTGACTGGTCGTAAAACGAATGCGCTCTACACCCGGAATTTCTGCGATGTATTCAATTAGCAAGGCAAAGTCTGCGATTTCATCGGTGCTACCCATCTTCCCTAAATACGCATTGACGTTCTGACCTAGCAGAACAATTTCCTTAACACCTTGGCTGGCTAGGCCAGCAACTTCGGTTAAGACATCATCAAATGGACGCGATACTTCTTCACCACGCGTGTAAGGAACAACGCAATAGCTACAGTATTTCGAGCAACCTTCCATGATGGAAACATAAGCAGAGCCGCGAGTTTGGCGTGATGCAGGAAGATGATCAAACTTTTCTATTTCTGGAAAAGAAATATCTACCTGTGAGATACCAGTCTTACGACGTTGTGCAATTAAGTCGGAGAGGCGATGAAGCGTTTGTGGACCAAACACGACATCGACATAAGGGGCGCGACTCACAATTTGCTGACCTTCTTGACTGGCTACGCAGCCACCAACACCAATCAATAAATCAGGCTTTGATTTTTTGAGTTCACGTAAGCGCCCAAGATCAGAAAAAACTTTGTCTTCCGCTTTTTCCCGAATCGAGCAGGTATTGAGTAGAACGACATCCGCATCTTCTGGGGTATCGGTCATGATCATGCCCTCATTGGCATGTAAAAGGTCGGCCATCTTGCCCGAGTCGTACTCGTTCATCTGACAGCCAAAGGTCTTGATATAAAGCTTTTTCATATGCCGTTCTCAGGTTTATAACTGGGGGCGAAGCTCAGATTTTACGGGATATAGTTTTAAAACAGGCGGTAAGCCAAAATAGCTACCAAAGTAGGCGGTATAGCGGCTATTAAAAGGTACAGGGCTGAGACTTTGGCATTGGGGAAGTAGTCCCGCAAAATAGCCATACCCGCTGGATTGGGGGCGTTAGCAATTACGGTTAATCCTCCACCAGCAACTGCACCGCCCACTAAAGCTAGCTTAAATTCGGGAGAAGTACCTGTCACTAAAGAGCCGAGATAAGTAAGGGCGGCATTATCAGTAATGGCGGTAAGTGCAAGGCTGCCGTAGAAGACTGCGGTTGGACTCATACTTTGTAAGGTCGGTTGTAACCACCAGCCTTGCAGTGATCCTAAGACTACTAAGCCGCCCAAGAAGAATCCTACTAGAAGCGCTTCTTTCAGAATTAATGGGCTTTGATGTGTTGGATAGGCGGTTGTGTATCCAATAAAAAAAAGGAGTAACCACAGAAATATAATGATGTCATGAGCAAAGACCACTATACCAAGCAAAAAGAGTAGATGTACCAAGATCACGGTGAAGGGAATATTGGCAGGCTTGCTACTCTCTTGAGGATCAAGGAGTTGACGATGAAATAAGAGCGTAGCTCCAAGCGCGTTAATAAAAATAGCAATACTAGATTCAATGCCAAAGTTGGCGAACATGAAGGCAGAGCTCCAGTCCCAGGTTTTGGCAACCATGAGTACAGGAGGCGCAGCAAAATTGGTGAGCGTTCCACCAATGGAGATATTGACGAAGAGAACACCAATCGTTGCAAACATCAAGGTGGCTGACGGTTTATTTTTATAGACGAGGTCTCGTAATAAAAATGCGGCAAGCGTCATCGCCGCTGGTTCAGTGATGACAGAGCCTAATAATGGTGTGACTGACAAGGTTAAGAAATAAAGAGCGGGTGCGCTTCGAATGCGCAATAGTGTCTGTAAGCCCTTACCTAAGTAATGAAGAATTTGCGTAGCGAAATAGAGGACCGGTTTGCTCGCAGCTACAATCATAATGGCGAAAACAAACAGGGGCTCTGTGAAATTGCGACGATCTAAAAATGATTTGGCAGTATCTAAACTTTCATTGAAGCTCATGTAGATAACGAGAATTGCTGCCCAAAAACCAAAGACAACTTCAACTTCACCTAATAGATGCCATAAACCAGCATGTTTCGGTGATTTATTAGCAAGAATTTCAAAATAGCCAGTACAAAAAGTGTGTAAGACGGCAATAGCAAAGAGAATGCTTGCGACTAGTTCGGTCGGGGTAAAGTTCATAGCAGAATATTATCAGGTGCTTCAATACATCGAGAGGTTGTTACTTAAGGAGATTTTAATGAAATTAAAGATTGGATACGAAGAGCTGATTGCTCGGGCAATGGGGGAAATTGAAACATTAACGCTTGAGCAAGCAGAGCAATTATTAAGTGATTCCAACACCGTTTTTGTGGATATCCGTGATGTTCGAGAATTAGAGCGAGAGGGGATGATTCCGAATGCATTTCACGCCCCGAGAGGAATGTTGGAGTTTTGGGTTGACCCTGATAGCCCTTATTTCAAACCCATCTTTGGGGAAGGTAAGCGTATCGTTTTATATTGTGCTTCCGCATGGCGTTCATCCCTATCCACCCAGACCTTGCAAAACATGGGTTTGTCAGATGTTTGTCATTTAGGGGGTGGATTTAGCGCTTGGAAAAAAGCAGGCTTGCCCGTTCAAGAAAAGAGTGCCAAGTCACAGTCGTAAAGTAAATCTAGAATGGGTTAGTTTGATACCTATATTACTTAAAAATATTGAAAGGTCCTTATGAGAAAAGTAGTGTCACAGTTCGGTGAGGGTCCACTCCAGCAAAAACTGAGTACAGGTGATTTACATTATTTATCTGATGCTGAGATTTCAAAAGGTGGCAGTGGGACAGGACCATCACCCCATGAATATTTAGGCGCAGCATTAGCAGCCTGCACTAGCATGACCTTGAAGATGTATGGAGAGCGAAAAGCAATGCACTTAAAAAATGCAATAGTGACTGTAGATATCGAACGCCATAATGATGTCGAAATATTGACACGACATATTGAGTTGGTGGGTGACCTAGATGGTCAACAAAGAGAGCGTCTTTTGGAGATTGCTCTGAGATGCCCCATTCATAAGGCGCTGGCTGGCGAGATCCAAATAAAAACCCAGCTGGTAAATTAATACGAGCTGGGTTTTTTAAAACAATTAATCAACAGAATTTGTTGAGTCTGTAGTCAGAATGCTTAGTTAGGTGCGTTAGCAGGCTTTTTGTTTTTACCCGCATCATAGCCAGCGTTGTATTCAGAAGCCTGTTCCTTTTTGTATGCATCATAGATATAGCCAGATGCTGCACCCACTGCTGCACCACCCACTGCACCCCAAATTGGGTTGCCGTGGAAAATAGCTGTGCCGATAGCGCCAGCAGTAGCACCAATAGCGCCGCCGGAGACAGTGCGTTGCTCAGTATTGCTCATATTAGAACAGCCTGCAATCGCTAGTGTTGCTGCGGTAATTGCAATAATTTTTTTCATATCAACTAATCCTCTGAATGTAATTTGATTAAGCTCGTGTGCTTAGATTATTTTTTGCCGCAAGGAAAGCGCATTGCTAGGTAACCAAGTGCAGTTCCTGCAGCAGGCTTATCAGCAGTCTGTGGATTTTCTCCAGCCCACTTTACAAAATCAGCAATGACATCGTCACGCTTTGGTCCAGGTTGATTTACGCAAATAAAAGGTCTAGCGCTTTGTGGGTGACGTGTTGCAAGATAGGTATCGTAAATTGCGCTGGTGTAGCCAATGCAAAAGCTGCGAGATTCTGGGCTTGCAGGAAGTTTGCAAGTGTTGACTAATTCTTGGGTGCTCAAAACTTTGATTGGAGCCTGGGCCTGGACAGCACCAGAAATTGCGCCAAGAGTGGCTAAAAGAACGAGAATTTTTTTCATTAGTTTTCCTTGGAATGTATTTAGAATGATCATAAACCATCTTAAATATTGAGATATGCACTATTTTAGTGCGTATTGAGCTTAAGTGGTTTTTGGTATTCCCCATAATGATGCATAAAAAAGAGGGGAAATTTCATGGAAGTCTTGAAATCGGGAAGTGATGTCTTATTCATTTTGCTTGGCGCCATCATGGTCTTAGCAATGCATGCGGGGTTTGCATTCTTAGAATTGGGTACTGTTCGTAAGAAAAACCAAGTCAATGCCCTAGTCAAAATTTTGGTGGACTTTGCAGTCTCGACCATTGCTTATTTTTTTATTGGCTACAGCATTGCTTACGGCGTGAGCTTTTTTTCGGGCGCAGAATTATTAGCCCAGAAGAATGGTTATGAGTTAGTCAAGTTTTTCTTCTTACTCACATTTGCTGCTGCGATTCCAGCCATTATCTCTGGGGGTATTGCTGAGCGAGCTAAATTTAATCCGCAACTCATCGCTACTTTTATATTGGTTGGCTTCATCTATCCCTTCTTTGAAGGAATTGCATGGAATCAGCACTATGGAATTCAGGCTTGGATAAAAGGCCTCACTGGTGAGGAGTTTCATGACTTTGCTGGCTCGATCGTAGTGCATGCTGTCGGCGGTTGGATTGCTTTGCCCGCAATCATTCTTTTGGGGGCACGCCGCGGTCGTTATACCAAAGAGGGTCAAATCTCAGCACATCCACCATCCAGCATTCCATTTTTAGCCTTAGGCGCTTGGATATTGGCAGTAGGTTGGTTTGGTTTTAATGTGATGAGCGCGCAGACTATCGACAAAATTAGTGGCTTGGTTGCAATGAACTCTTTAATGGCGATGGTTGGCGGAACCCTAGCTGCATGTGTGGTGGGTCGTAACGATCCTGGTTTTACCTACAACGGCCCACTTGCTGGATTAGTCGCAGTATGTGCGGGCTCTGATTTAATGCATCCCATCGGAGCATTGTTTGTTGGTTTAGTTGCCGGCGCCTTATTTGTTTATATGTTTACCTTGGTGCAAAACCGTTGGAAGCTCGATGACGTCTTAGGTGTGTGGCCGCTGCACGGTTTATGTGGGCTCTGGGGTGGCTTAGCAGCTGGTATTTTTGGCACTAAAGCACTTGGTGGTCTTGGCGGTATCACCTTTACCGGTCAATTAATTGGTAGTGCAATTGGTATTAGCATTGCTGTAGTTGGTGGTTTTATAGTCTATGGCGGACTAAAAGTCATCATGGGTATTCGGATGTCGCAAGAGGAAGAATATGAAGGCGCTGATTTAAGTACGCATCGTATTTCTTCAACACCAGATCGTGAGCCAAGCTGGTAATGCTTGCTTGCATATATGGCCTGATTCATCCCTATAATGAGTCATGGCTATATATGAACTAGACGGAATATCCCCCCTGTTATCTGAGGGTGCATGGGTTGCTGAAAGTGCCGAAGTCATCGGCAAAGTAGAGCTCCATCACAATGCCAATATTTGGCCAAAAGTGGTGGTTCGAGGCGATAACGATCTCATTCAAATCGGAGAAGGTAGCAATGTTCAGGACGCCTCTGTTCTGCATACTGACCCTGGCTATCCTTTGATCATCGGCAAGAATGTCACGGTTGGTCATCATGTCATGCTTCATGGTTGTCAGGTCGACGACGGAAGTTTGATTGGTATTGGCGCAGTGATTCTGAATGGTGCCAAGATTGGTAAGCATTGCTTGGTGGGTGCGGGCGCACTGGTTACTGAAGGTAAAGAGTTTCCGGATGGCTCGATGATTTTGGGTTCTCCAGCCAAAGCTGTAAAGACTCTAACGCCAGAGCAAATATCAGATATCGAAGCGATCGCAGGGCGCTATGTTCAAAATGCACAGCGCTACCGCAAGACACTGAAAAAGATTTCTGGAGATTTTTAGATGTCCTTGATTCAAAAGCTTAGAGCACGGGCCGCTAATAATAATCCTGTGCGTGTAGGCATTATCGGTGCAGGTAAATTTGGTTCTATGTATCTTTCTCAAGTACCGAGGACTCCAGGCATTCATTTAGTTGCAGTAGTTGATTTATCTCCGACGCGCGCAAAAGAATCTCTTGCACGTGTGGGCTGGGATGCGTCGCGATATAGCGCTACTTCACTCCAAGATGCTGCTAAGTCAGGAGCTACCTTTGTGACTGACGATGCAGAAAAAATGATCGCCAGTGAGCATATTGATATCGTGATTGATTCCACGGGAAGTCCAGCGGCTGGTATTCGTCATGCTTTACTGTGTTTTGATCATCGTAAGCACATCATCATGGTCAATGTGGAGGCAGATGTTTTAGCAGGACCTTTGCTTGCGCGTAAAGCTGCAGAGGCTGGCGTCATTTACTCGATGGCTTCGGGTGATCAGCCTGCTCTGATTGCAGAATTAGTAGACTGGGCAAGAACCATTGGCCTAGAAGTAGTGTGTGCAGGCAAGGGTACTAAATACTTACCTATCTATCATCAGTCCACACCCGATACTGTTTGGGGACATTATGGTTTTTCCAATGAGCAGGTAGCGGGGGGTGATTTCAACCCACAAATGTTTAATTCATTTTTGGATGGAACAAAGTCAGCACTTGAAATGGCTGCAGTATCTAATGCTTGTGATTTAAATCCCCCTAGCA
This sequence comes from uncultured beta proteobacterium, assembly GCA_903944255.1. Taxonomy (GTDB): domain Bacteria; phylum Pseudomonadota; class Gammaproteobacteria; order Burkholderiales; family Burkholderiaceae; genus Polynucleobacter. The sequence continues at coordinate 6,634 of CAJARE010000064.1, read as the reverse complement.
ATGGTTTAGAGTTCCCGCCTTGTGGGGTAGATGATTTACCGCATATTTTTCGGCCGGTATCTGAAGGTGGCATCCTGACGCAAAAAGGTACTGTTGAAGTGGTGTCTTCGGTTGAGAGAGATGGTCGTCCGGTATTTAGAGATCTACGTTGGGGAGTGTATGCCGTTTTTGAAGCACCGAGTCAATACGTGATCGATTGTTTTGCTCAATATGGCTTAAAAACAGATAGCACGGGCAAATATGCCGCCATGTATAAACCGTATCACTTGATCGGTTTGGAATTGGGTATTTCCGTTGCGAGTATTGCAGTTCGAGGAGAGGCTACTGGAGCTACTGGTGAATGGAAGGGTGATGTTGTAGCCACTGCTAAGCGTTTGCTAAAGGCAGGAGAGAAGTTAGATGGAGAGGGCGGCTTCACGGTTTATGGAAAGCTCATGACTGCTGCCGATTCACTCAAGCTGGGAGCACTGCCTATTGGCTTGGCTCACAATATGGTTCTTAATAAAGATATCCCCGCTGGTAAGCCAGTATGTTGGGGTGATGTTGATTACGACGCCAGCTTGCAGGCGATTCAATTTCGACGGGAAATGGAAAAACTATTTCTTGTTTAAATTGTAAGTAGTTATAGTGCGATGGTTCCAGATGAGCCATATTCCAGATGAGGCAATGAGGACCATACCGACGATACTTAAGCCGTCAGGAAGCTCTCCAAAAATAAGGTAGCCATATCCAACGGCCCAAAGTAATTGCAAGTAAACCAGTGGGGTTAATTTGTAAGGGCGTGTTGTATAGAATGCCAACACAATTAGAAGATGGGCAATGCCACCTAAAATCCCAATCATTCCTAATATGACATATTGAAATGTCGGTAGCGAAGGCAAGGGCTCTGAATAAGGGAGCAAGATGCTAGAGATCGCAAGACCAACTAATCCGCTGTAAAAGAAAGTGGTGTATGCCGAATCCTGCACTAACTTTCTGGTGGATAACTGAAAGATGGCATTGAGAAAAGCCATGAGCACTAGTAGCGTTGCAGCAATATGAAAAATGGCTGAACCCGGTCTAGCAATAAAGAGTATTCCTAAAAAACCCACGCCTGCAACTAGCCAGTCTTTGAGCTCGACTCGCTCACCTAATATAGGCCCCGATAAGATAGCTACCCAAATAGGCGCTGTAAATGTAATTGCTGATGCTTCGGCTAGTGGAAGCCAATGCAGTCCAGTAAAAAATAAAGCAGATGTTGCAACTAGTAAGCACGATCTAAACAGTTGTAGTTTCAAGTTTTCGGTCTGCCAAAACCCCCTACCTAAAAAATACCAAGCAATTGGAATGGCAAGGAATGTCTGACCTAAAAATCGAGACCAAATAATCGTAATCAAACTGATATCTTGAATCAGAGTTTTGGCGATTGCATCTACTGTAGAAAAGCAGATACCACTCAGAATGAAAAAGAAAATTGGAGATTGCATTATGGGGTGACGCCTGCTTTAGAAAAAATCCACTCATTAAAGAGCTTAATTTTTTGACTATTTTTAGTATTAGACCGATACGATAGAAAATGGGTTCTATCAGTAGTCGGTAAAAAGATTTGCTGCCCTATCTCAACCAGTTCTCCCCGTGAGAGCTCTCGTTCGGCAAATCTGACGCTCTCGAGAACAGCGCCAATACCATCGACTGCAGCTGATATTGAGAGTGCTGCACGATCAAATGACATCTTCCTAGTAGAGGGGTTTTTGAGATGGTTTATTTCAAACCACCGTTCCCAGGTGTGAAGATTAAGAGAAGACTCTATGAGCGTTAATTTACTCATCAATTCTTCTACGGAAATTGTGGGGTCTATTAAATCCGGAGAGCACATTGGAATAATTTTTTCTTCACCTAAAGATACAGAAGTGATTCCTGGTCCTGTAGGGGTAAATTGATAGGAGATGGCGACATCAATTTCTTGGTTGCGCAATAAATCAATTGGCTCAGCGCCTGATGTCAGGCGAATCGTAATGTCAGGATTGGCTTTAATAAATTCTGGCAGTCTTGGACTTAACCACTTTGCAGCAAAGCTAGGAGAACAGTGCAAGGCCAGGACTTGTGAGTTCGGAGCAAGCGTTACTTCATTGCATGCTGCCTCAATCACATCAAATATTCTTGAAAGAGATTCTAGAAGCCGGCGTCCCTCTGAGGTGGGTTCAACCTTGCGATTCTTGCGAAAAAATAGTGGCTTGCCAAAATAGTCTTCAAGTTCTTTAATTTGATGGCTTATTGCCGATTGAGTGAGATGCAATTCCTTAGCAGCCAAAGTGAAGCTTTCCAGCCGCGCTGCTGCTTCAAAAGCCCGCAAAAGGACATAATTTGGCATTTTTCTCATGTAAATAGTATATACATGATTTATATTCATCTATATATGAATGCTTATCGTTTGTCAAAACCCTTTGAGTAGCCCATGATTGGACTTGAATTAATTACTGATACGAAAAGGAATTCACATGGCTGAAGTAATTGAAAAAAAACATCAAATGGACTTAGGTGGAAGAGAGTCCATTTATCAACCCGAAGATCAATCGCAGATATTTCCTTATCAGCCTAAATTCGATAATTTTGCGCAAGAGCGCCAGTATCTGAAAGAGCGTTTAGTTGCTGCTTGCCGTGCGTTTGCTTTAGAGAAGTTTGATTATGGTTTTGCAGGACATTTGACGATTCGCGATCCAGAGCATCCAAATATGTATTGGACAAATCCAATGGCAGTACATTTTGATCAGGTTAAAGTGTCTAATTTAATTTTGGCCGACCATGAAGGTAATGTCGTAGAAGGTACGCATGCATTGAATCGTGCCGGTTTTGTATTGCATGCTGCAGTACACGAAATGCATCCCGATATTCTTGCCATGTGTCATGCGCATACCGTTTATGGAACTGCATTTGCTGCGCTTGGTAAGCCATTAGATCCCATCTCTCAAGATGCAGCTGCATTTTTTGAAGATCATATGGTGATGGCAGAGCAGGCTGGTCAAGTAGCGGTTGAAGATAATGCTGGTTATCAATTTGCTGGTTCTTTGAAGAAGGTAAAGGCGGTTATTCACCGTAATCATGGTTTGCTGACAATGAGTCGTCATAGTATTGAAGCTGCAGCATTTTGGTTTATCGCATTAGAGCGCTGCTGCAAGCAGCAGATGTTGGTTGAGGCAACTGGTATCAAGCCTAATCTCTTGCCACCTGAAGTTGCGCGCTATAGCCGTGAACACGTGGGTAGCGAGTATATTGGCTGGCTGCATTTTCAGCCAATCTGGGGCTACTTAAAAGATAAACAGCCGGATATGTTTACTTAATTAGAAATAACTAAGCAGAAATAACTATGCAGAAATAAAAATCCCAGCATGACTGGGATTTTTTAATTGCTTGACATCGCTTGTTCAAGCTGGCGAATCAGATTTTTTCTAGCGCGTACAGTATGTAATTCTGAAAGCTCCGCTGCTTTTTGTTCATCTCCATTTTTAATCGCATCGGCAATAGCTTGGTGTTCATCCCAGATAGTTGAGCCTTGTGAGGATTGCAATACTGCACCCATCACCCGACGCAGGTGAGCCCAGTGTAAATGCGCGCTCTTGGCAATCAGTGGGTTTTCAGAGGCTTCATAGATCGCACTATGAAAAGCAATGTCTGCATCAATCAATGCTCTGACATCTGCTTTTTCAGAAACAGAGCGACCATATTTTATTAATGCCGGATCAATCACACATTTCTTTTGAGCAGCAAGTTTTGCAGCTAAAGAATCAAGCGCACCACGGACTTCATAGAGCTTGTCGATCCATTCAATATTTAAGGCAGTAACCTGTAATCCTCTACCAGGTGCATCTTCAACAAAACCATCATTTTTTAACATGCGCAGAGCTTGCAGTACAGGCAAGCGAGAAATATTCATTTGCTCGGCAATTTCTTCTTGGGTAATGCGGGTTTTTGGCGGAAGGGATCCATCACTGATGGCATCAAGCAAAGCCTTATAAACCGCTTCAACATAATCGGTTCGTGCTGGAAGTTTGTTGAGTTGAGACAGCATCTTTTGAGGGTTTCAATTGCCTGAAATAGTGGATTTTTGGGACTGCGCCTACTTTAAAAATATTATATACTCTGTATACAGTATACAAAGTATGTAAAACCAGTCAAAAAAACAGGAGAAGCACGCAATGGCAGGCAAACAGGAACAAGCAGAGAAAAAAGTTGGTGCCTCTGCAGGAACTTCTGAAAAACCAAAGAAATTAGTTCCCTATGGCGGTTACTACACTAATAAAGTTCCTGGTCACGATCCGGAGCTCACAGAAGTAGGTCCTGGCACGCCAATGGGCGAATACATGCGTGGCTTTTGGCATCCCGTCTGCATGTCGATTGAACTGACTGATACTCCAAAATTCTTAACGATCTTAGGTGAAGAGTTAGTGGCGTTTCGTGACGGTAGTGGAAGCGTTGGTGTTTTACATGCACACTGCGTTCATCGTGGCGCTTCGCTTGAGTATGGCCAAATTCAAGAGCATGGTATTAAGTGTTGTTATCACGGCATGGTATTCGATGTAGATGGCACTTGCTTGAATGCGCCTTTTCCTAAAGGTGAAGAAGCTGAAGCCGAAAAATATGCTTGCTCCATTCAGCAGGGTGCATACAAAGCATTCGAAAGAAATGGTTTGGTATTTGCCTACATGGGCGCGCCAGACAAAGAACCTCCGTTCCCAGAGTGGGAGACTGATTTCACAGTAGCTCCCGGTGATGAGCTGGTTCCTTATAGCAATTTCCAGCACTGTAACTGGTTACAAGTTCAAGACAATGCTGCAGATAACTTCCATACCGCTGAATTACATTCTGCTAAAAACGTAGTAGGGGGTCACTTTCAGGGCACAACGTTTGATGAGGTCGGCTCTCCAACGATGGAAGTTCACCCAGATATGCAGTTTGTTCCAATTCATGGTGGGCGAGGCTTAGCCTGCTCTGGTGCGCGTCGTGTGAATAATGACAGACTGTTTATTCGTGTTCAGCATCAAGTCTTACCCAATTTGAGTTTGCATGCCTACACGTCTGAAGATGGATCGCGTAAAAAATTATTTAGTCGTTTTCATATTATTCGCTGGACGGTTCCTGTCGACGACTTTAATAGCAAGATGATTGGTTGGCGTGTAATGGGTCCTGGCATCGATACACGTGGTATTGGAAAGAAAGAGTTAGTCGGATATGAATCGATTGATTTCTTAGATGGCCAGGTTGCATTAAGAAGACCTGAGCGTTTTGGAAATCACACCATAAACGATATTGTCGATATTCCTTCAGACCACAGAGCCCGTCCGAATTACAAGATGGCACAATATGCGCCTGGTGACTATGAAGCCATTATTAGCCAAAGACCCATTGCGATTCACGCTCTAGAGAACCCTACGAAATTTGATGCGGGTCCTTATTTGTTTAGAAAGATACTGCGTGATGCTGTTCGTGGTTCTAATGCAGCGGCCAGTGCAGAAGCTTTTGCTGAGTGGTTAAAAGACTTTAATGGCGCACCGAATAGTTATTGCTCTGGGAATGTTTTTGAGTTGCCCATTGGGGCGACTACTGAAGAAGAGGTAGCACAAAGACGTTTTGTAGCCAAAGGCGTCATTACCATTCTCACTGAAAGTGAACAGTACAAAGGTGAAGAGCGCATCAACTTTGTGAAGCAAAAAATGGAAGAGCTTGAGCAAACTGCGAAAGCACAATTTAAGCATTAATCTATCAATCAGAAGAGATGGGCTGCGATTGCAGCCCATTCTTTTTATGGAACGAGACTAAAAAGTGAATCAAATTTCCAGTGCGGACTCTGAAGAGTTAGTGATCGAGGTTCAGAGTACTGGCCAAAAAATCACGCTGACACGTTCTGAGTCAATCATTGACGCTTTGGCAAGATCCGGTATTGATATACCTACTTCATGCCAATCGGGTTTATGCGGCACCTGTAAGACAAGATATATTAGTGGTGAGGTAGAGCATGGGGATTGTATTTTGAGTGATGACGAGCATCAAGAATACCTAACGCCTTGTATCTCACATATCAAAAGTGGAACATTGCTACTTGATTTATAAGTTAGCAATTCAACAGTATTGAATCCCCATTGCCAAGCGATCAAAAAATATACGTATTAGGCGCAGGTGCGGTTGGCTGCTATTTCGGCGGCATGTTAGCTCGCGCACATCACGATGTCACTTTCATTGCCAGACCAGAGCGTGCTGCAGCCTTAAATGATTTTGGCTTAGAAATGGATTGCAAGGCTTTTCATGAGACCGTCAGGGTCAAAGCGAGCCCAGAAATTTCTTTACTTAGGGATGCAGATTTAGTTCTTCTGAGTGTCAAGTCGCTCGACACGGAGAAAACGCTTTCAGAGATGAAGTCGATCTTGCCAAGCAAAGCAGTGATCTTAAGCTTGCAAAATGGAGTGGCCAATATTGAGATTGCCTCCAAAATACTGAGCAATCCTATCTATGCAGCAGTAGTCTATGTTGCCGCAGGAATGGTTGGTCAAAGAACGATGAAGCATCACGGTAGGGGTGAGCTTCTGGTTGGCAGTCTAAGTACTGCATCACCCACTGATCAAGAAAATCTCCAAGAGATTTGCAAGCTGTTTGAAGGGGCAGC
>CAJARE010000063.1 GCA_903944255.1 uncultured beta proteobacterium | reverse complement strand
CCGGAGGCATTACCAGCCGTGACTGTTCCATCTGGGCGAACAATTGGCTTTAATTTAGTTAGTGCCTCAATAGTAGTAGCGCGAGGATGCTCATCTTGAGAAATCACAATAGGCTCACCCTTTTTTTGGGGAATGACTACGGGGGTAATTTCTTTTGCAAGCCGTCCATTAGCTTGTGCAGCAGCAGCTTTATTTTGACTTCTCAGGGCCATCTGATCTTGATCTGCTCGATTAATCTTGTAATCATCTGCAACATTCTCAGCAGTCTCAGGCATAGAATCTACGCCATATGCACTCTTCATGAGAGGGTTGATAAAACGCCAACCAATAGTAGTATCTTGAATCGAGTGATTTCTTGAAAATGCTGTGTCCGCTTTACCCATGACATAGGGCGCGCGACTCATACTTTCAACACCGCCTGCAATTGCAAGATCAATTTCACCAGCAGCAATTGCTCTTGCTGCCGTTCCCACTGCATCCATGCCCGATCCGCATAAACGATTGATTGTGACGCCTGGTACCTTAGATGAAATACCCGCTAACAATGCACTCATCCGTGCGACATTACGATTATCTTCTCCTGCTTGATTAGCGCAACCGTAGATGACTTCATCCACCTCATCCCACTTCACCTGTGGATTACGTTGCATTAAGGCTTTAATTGGAACAGCACCTAAGTCATCAGTGCGAACACTGGATAAAGATCCGCCATAACGGCCGATGGGGGTTCTGATGGCATCACAAATATAGACAGGATTCATAATTTTATTCAGTTAGTTTGATTTGATTGAGTTCGAATTCGATTTTATTTTTTAATTCAAAAAGTGCAGGAGTATAGTTTTCAACAAGTTCGTTTAAGTTACTTTCTGCTGGCGTACTGAAATTGATTGAGGCATAGCTACCATTTAGCAGTTGCACTGTTGTGGAGATTGCTGAAATTTCGGGTAGCCATGTAGCAACACAATACCCCTTTTCTGACATTGATTCTATGGCCTCATGAATTTCCTTCTCTATTTGAGACCAATTTTTCATTTTCTGTTTTTTTAATTCTAGAAGAAGTTGCATCCTTCGATGAGGCTCTAATCGCGCAATCCAAGCCCTTCCTAGCGAGGTGCGTTCGATAGGCACCCTTTGACCAGAAGCAACTGCTCTCATGGCCACATTCTTTCTATATCGAATAGATTCTAAGTAAACCATTTCAAGTCGATCCGCCACTGCAAACCCTACATTCAGCTTTAATTTTTCTGAAACCTTCCGCATTAGGGGTTCTGCTAGCCTTATTTCAGCTGAACCCGTTTTAAAGGCATGACCTAAACACAGCACAGTAGGCGCCAAGCGATAGGCTTGGCGCATGGGATCATGTTCTAAAAATCCAGAAAGAACTAAGGTTTGAGTCAGTCGGCTAATGGTTGAGGGGGGTAAACCCGTTCGCTCAGCAATTTCACTATTACCCAGCAAACCCATACCTGGCTTAAAACAACGCAAGATCTCTATCCCCCGGATTAGGGACCGATTGGTTTTAGAGTGTGTTTTTGCTGATTCCATCTAGTGGAATTAGACCATAAATTTTGCGTGGATTTCAGCCATACTGCTTAACCCAGCAGCCAATTAATCAAAAGGGAGACAAATATGTTCTCTTGTATTTTAGTTTTCAAACGCATAGCTCCTATTACCGGGCTAATGATCGGCTTATTGACAGTCATCATCAGTCCTTTGGCATTAGCAGCCTATCCTGACAAGCCTATTAAAGTCATTGTTCCTTTTGCACCAGGCGGTGGAACAGATCTAGTCGCAAGGACTTTGGGTATAACGATGGCCGAAGATTTACGTCAGCCAATCGTGATTGAAAATAAGCCTGGTGGAAGTACTGTCGTCGGTACGGATACTTTAGCAAAGAGTGCGCCCGATGGTTATACACTAGTGGTTGCAACTTTAGCGCATGCTGTTAACCCCAGCTTGAAAGTAAAGCTTCCGTATTCGCAAGACAAAGATTTTGCCCCAGTCATTTTGGTTGGCGTCTCTCCAAATGTGGTGGTGGTATCGGCGAATAGCCCTTATAAAACATTCTCGGAATTCTTGGCTGCTGCAAAAGCGAACCCAGGCAAATTATCGTATGCATCTCAAGGTGGCGGTACGTCAGCTCATCTTGCTGGAGAGTTGTTTAATTCATTAGCCAATACAAAATTGATTCATGTGCCTTATAAGGGCGCTGGTCCAGCATTAACGGATGTCATTGGTGGTCAAGTCGATGTGATGTTTGCAACAGCATCAGCGGTTGGCAGTCTTGTAGATGGCGGTAAATTAAGGGCGCTGGCAGTGACAACCCCTGCACGCTCTCCTTCGCCGCAATTATCGATGCTACCGACTGTTGCAGAAAGTGGCGTGCCGGGATATTCAGCTGGAAGTTGGTATGGATATTTTGCGCCAGCGGGAACACCTCCTGACGTGGTTAATAAATTAAATGCGGCCATCAAAAAAGGGGTGCAATCCCCTGTATTCAAGTCGCGCGTTGAAAGTGAAGGATTGGTGATTAGGGCTGGAAGTCCAGAGGAATTTGGAAAATTTGTGAAGGCTGAAGAATTGCGTTGGCAAAAAGTAATCAAAGACGCCAATATCAGTCCTGATTAAAAATATTAAGTAAGGAAATGAAATGACTTATCAGTTCATTGAGCTCACCATAGAAAATGGGATTGCAACGCTACGATTAAATCGTCCAGAAAAGCGCAATGCGATGAGTGACGATATGCGCAGTGAGTTCATCGATGCCCTCGAAAAGATTGCTGCAGATAAAGCTATCCGTGCTTTAGTGTTAACCGGTAATGGCAAAGGTTTTTGTGCGGGCGGTGATATTGCTGGCATGGAAAAGCGGATGAAAGCGCCAGCAGGAGAAGTGGCTTATAACGGCTGGCATCGTCAAAAGCGCGTTCATCATGCTGTTTCTTTATTGCACACTATGCCTAAGCCAACGATTGCTGCGGTAAATGGATCTGCTTCTGGTTTGGGTGCAGATACGGCTTTAGCTTGTGATTTTATTATTGCCTCGGAAGGGGCAAACTTCACCTGGTCTTATATTCATCGCGGCATCATTCCTGATGGTGGTGGAATGTATTTTTTACCTAGACGTGTTGGTTTAGTGAAGGCTAAAGACTTAATATTTAGCGGCAGAAAAGTGGATCTCGAAGAGGCAGCGCAGATTGGTATCGTTGACCGTATAACTACTCCAGAGCTATTAGTGACAGATGCACAAGCTTGGGCCAAAGAATTAAGCAAGGGATCGGCTACTGCGTTGGCTTTAAGTAAAACGATTCTCAATCAGACTTATGAAACTACTGCTGCACAGATTTTTGCTCAAGGTAGTCAAGCCCAAGGCATTTGTTATACCAGCACAGAGCATCGGGAGTCTGTCATGGCCTTTCTTGAAAAAGCTGCAGCCGCTAAAAATAAATAAGGTTGATAGATGAGTAATGCCATTTTGAAGTTAATGGAACCTAGCAGTATTGCAGTAATTGGGGCTTCAACTGACCCCAAAAAAACTGCTGGTAGGCCCATCGCTTATTTGCAGAAGCACCATTTCAAGGGAAAAATTTATCCAGTGAATCCTAGGGTGGAAGAAATCGCTGGCTTAAAGTGTTATCCCGATATTGAATCACTGCCAGAAACCCCAGATGTAGCCATCATCATGGTGGGAACTGATAAGGCACTCAGCGCCGTCCAAGCATTAGCTAAATTGGGTACACCCGCCGCGATCGTTTTAACCAGCGGCTTTGCTGAGCATGGACCGAAAGGACTTCAAAAACAAGAGGAGCTGGTTGCTGCTGCTGGAAAAATGCGGATCTTAGGTCCAAATACTATTGGCATGGTGAATGTCACTGATGACATTCCTTTATCACCCAGTAGTGCCTTGGAAATGGATGAGTTTCCTAAGGGTGGTGTGAGTGTGATTTCACAGAGTGGAGGAATTTTAGGTTCTCTACTTTCGCGTG
>CAJARE010000062.1 GCA_903944255.1 uncultured beta proteobacterium | reverse complement strand
GCGATTGTTGATAAAACACTATTAGGTAATCTGCTTATTTTGATTATCTTTTCTGGTTATGAGAACTTTGTCTCCGTTATTGGCGCAGCAAAAAATAGCGCAGATCGTCCTAAGTGGATGGGTGGGGTTGATTTTGCTAGCTTGAAGTTAAAGTTGATTGGCTCAATTGTTGCCCTATCAGGCATTAATCTCTTGGCGGCATTCTTGGAAATTGAAACCACTAATAAAGATAATTTAGGATGGATGGTGGGTATTCATTTAACCTTTGTCTTTACTGGCCTGATCTTTGCTCTTTCTGAAAAGTCTATGCATCAACAAAGTCATTGATACTGTTTATTAAAAAATCAAAAATCCCCGTTAGTACTGACGGGGATTTTTTTTGGGCTAAGAATCGGACGAGCTATTGTTTTTGGGGTAGCTCCATCACCAATTTGTAGGCTACAGAATATTTATAGATGTTACTTACGTATTGCACAGTTTCACTACCAATACGTTCTGCAGCGATGCGCTCCACATTATCAAACCATATATTAGGATTTAGACCACGTTTCTCTGCTTCGACACGTAATTGCTGAACTCTAGTTGGGCCAGCGTTATAGGCCGCGAAAGCAAATAGGACTTTATTTAAATCCGTCATGGGTTCTTTGCTGTAATACTTTTCTATCAGGTAGCGGATGTATTTAATACCCGCATTAATGTTGTTATCCACATTGTTGATATCGCCAACTTTCAATTCTTTGCCTGTAGCAGGCATGATTTGCATAACACCGATTGCGCCAACTTTACTTTTCTTAGCTTGGTCTAATCGTGACTCCTGATAGCCCTGAGCAGTCATAAGTAACCAGTCAATATGGTATTGATCACTGTATTTTTGAAATACTTTGGTCAAGGTGTGAAATTTCTTGAGGTCCGCAGGATTGGTTGCATTTTTGACCCACTTGACTGATTTCAGGTAGGTTTGAAGTTTTTGGTTTCCAAAGCTGCTACCAATCTTATTTTTTTCTGTAAAGGAATCAAGAGCTTTTTTGAGCTCTGGAGAATTTTTACGAAAACCAAAAGCAATCTCCCCATCCTTATGCAGAACTAAATTCTCTTGGATTTGGATGTTTTGGAAGATTCCCTTCCAAAACTTGGCTAAATATAAATCGCTTGCAGTAATCTGAACAAGATTGGCATTTGCCATTTCCAATATATCTTCTGTTTCAAATGTACCGGGTGCATCTTTAAGAATGATAGGCGATTTCTTTTGTTTGACTAAATTAGCACTCAAAATCTTCAGATTTTCTGCATAGCTTGTGCTGGGGTTCACAAACACAACTTTGCCTGAAAGGTCTTCAAGACTATTGAGCTTAGGACCATTAGCAGATGTGACAATGACCTCTTTTACACCGCTCGCTAAAGGTGTCGAAAAATCAATCAGCTTTTTACGGTCTGGGGTTACAGTAAAGTCTGCCGCAATGATGTCACCTTTACCGGCTAGTAGTTCCGGTATTAAGCGATCTCGGGGTGTAGGTAGAAAGATGAATTGGATTTTTAAATGCTTTGAGGCGCTTTGCTTATTAAGCTCTTGCTCAAATGCGATCATCATGTCGTACATAAGGCCGCGCTGCTGCCCATCTTTATCCAAAAAGTAGAGGGTTTTGTTATAAGGTAGCAAAACACGCACAATGCGTCTTTTAATCATGCTATCTAAATCACCCTTCCAAACAATTCTCTCAGATTGGATGGTGATGTGATTGCTCGCTGGTGATGCTGCATTTAGTGGTGTTAAATACAGCAGCCCCAAAAAGAGTCCGCAGCTGATATTTCTAATAATGCTCAAATTAATCCTTATGTAATAAAGCTAAATGCTATAAGTTTAACTAACTTTAATCAATTAGTAGCTTTCATTATCGATTGGGTAAGTCGTAAATGAGGTTGATTGTTAATACCAGCAAGGTTGTGTTGAAAACAAATGCAGTTAAGCCTTGAATGATTGCTAGAGCGCGCGTTCTGGTGCTAGCAATGCTGACATCCGAAGTTTGGCAGGTCATCCCAATAATCAGTGAGAAATATAAGAAATCAATATAGTTTGGTTGAGTGGTGGCAGGAAAGATTAATG
>CAJARE010000061.1 GCA_903944255.1 uncultured beta proteobacterium | reverse complement strand
CGCTTTATCAGCATCAACCTGAAGCTGCCTAGAAAATACTTTAGAGACTGCAGTAAAGGCTTCTGCCAGAAGAATCACTTTTCTTTTAGACGGGACGTAAGCTCTTGTTGTAATAGAGTCTAAATTGAGTTTTTCTACTTGCCGTCCAATCTCGGCATAAATCAGTCTAGCCGCCTGTATTGCTGGACGGCAATCCCAGGGTAAATCAGAAATCCCATTTTCCGCACGAGCATATAAAACATCCGCATGCTTTAAGAGTCGAGCAATCACACTAGCAATTTGATCATTAAACTCAGGCTTACTGAGCCAAACCTGAGGATCAAGACCCGCCTCTCTAAGCCAATTGAGCGGTAAATAAATCCTTCCATTTGCAGCATCCTCACCCACATCACGCGCTATATTTGTAAGTTGCATTGCTAAGCCTAGCTCGCAAGCTCTTGCCAAGGTCTCAGGCTCTCTTCGATCCATAATTACACACATCATTGCGCCAACCGTACCCGCAACGCGTGCGCAGTAATCTAGTAAATCTTCTATGGTGTCGTAAGTCTTAAACTGGGTATCCCATTCATAACCCTCAATGAGTGCGAGCGGTAAGCTAATAGGTAAATCAAATTCTTTAACGACTATCGATAAGGCACGATCAGCGGCAATATCATCCGGTGTGCCTTGATAGATTCGATCAAGTCTTTCACGCAATTTTGGTATCGCATCTGGCTCTGCGTCTACTGCATCAGCCACATCATCGGTGATACGACAAAAGGCATACAAAGCCGTTGCTGGGTCTCTAACTCTCTGCGGCAAAATTCTGGACGCAGCAAAAAAGGATTTTGATCCATCTCGCATGGTTGCGACGCACTCTTGAAGATCTGTAATACTTTGACTCATGCTGAGACTTTTCTAGGCTCTGCTACTACCGACATCAATGCCTTTGCTGAAGATAAAACGCCGGGGATACCAGCGCCTGGATGGGTTCCAGCCCCCACCATATACAAGCCTTGAACATCTTCACTACGGTTATGAGGTCTAAACCAGGCGCTTTGGAGTAAGAGCGGTTCAAAACCAAAGGCAGCGCCTTTAACGGATAAAAGACGATCCTGAAAGTCTTGCGGTGTCATACAAAAAGAAGTCTTGATATGCTTCTCAAAACCAGGCAAAACACTTTCATCTAAGTACTTTGCAATTGATTGACGATAAGGCTCAGCCTCTTTAGCCCAGTCTGTGCCGCTTGCTAAATTCGGAACTGGGGCCAACACGTAAAATGCATCACCTCCAGCAGGGGCCAATGATGGATCAGTAGCGGTTGGTCTATGCAAATACAAACTAAAGTCATCTGCTAAGACATGCTTCTTAAAAATATCCGTTAACAGTTCTTTGTAACGCTTACCTAGCAAGATCATATGGTGAGGAACATCAGGATATTGCTTATCGGTACCAAAGTACCAAACAAAAAGGCTCATGGAATACTTGCTGCTATTGACTTTAGAATCAGTCCAAACTTTACGGTGCTCCGGAGCGATGAGTTTTTGATAAGTCCAAGCAGCATCAGCATTCGAGACCACAATATCGGAAGGAATAAATTCTCCATTGGCTAGGGTTACGCCTTTTGCTTTTCCATTAACGACTTCGATGCGTTTCACCTCAGAGTTCAAGCGGATTTCTACCCCTCTGTCTGCTAATAAACCTGCTAAGCCCTTAATTAAAGAACCTGTACCACCCATTGCAGAGTGCACTCCATGGCGACGCTCTAAGGAATTGATAAGCGCATAGACGGCTGTAACAGAAAAAGGATTACCACCAATTAAGAGGGGATGAAAACTCATCACTTGACGTATTTTGTCGTTCTTTAAGTGACGAGCAACTAATTTATAAATACTCTCCCAAGCACGCATCTTCACCATCGATGGAATTGCACGAAGCAAATCACCGATTGAGTCAAATGCAGTAGAACTTAACTCCTGAAATCCAAGCTTGTAGCATTTTTCTGCTTCTGCTAAAAATCGCTCGTAACCCGGTAAATCTTCTGGGGCAAACTTAGCTACTTCAGCGCGCATTCTGGCAGGATCACCGGTATAGTCAAAATGAGTGCCATCATCAAAGCGGATCCGATAAAAAGGATCCATTAAGCGTAGATCAACATCATCTGACATTTTCTTACCACATAGTTCCCACAATTCATTAAGCAAGAAGGGTGCAGTAATAATGGTTGGACCCGCATCAAAGGTATAGCCATCGCGATGATGGACGTATGCCCTGCCCCCGGGAGCATCCAATTTTTCTAAAACGATGACCCTATAGCCTTTGCAAGATAAACGAATGGCGGCTGCTAATCCACCAAAACCACTTCCAATCACAATCGCAGTGGATACGTCATCTTCCCTAAAGTCAGCTTTTTTTAGCATTTCCTCAAACCAACTTTTCTACAAAAAAATAGCGTCATATTGATCCTATGACGCTATTGGTTAGATCAAACTATAGATTACTTCATTGCCACCGATTTTGCTGGTGGAGGAGGAGCATCTTTAGCCTTCATCGCTGGCTTGGCTGGGCCAGTTAAGAAAGGATAATCTGACAACATCGATACCCCATAAAGCGGCTTGTAAGCACCTTGATGACAAGTACCGCAATTGGCTTTAGCAACATCGCCAGTTGGACCTAGACGATGCGCAGGAAACAATCCCGTAATCGGCTCCATGTAATTATTGTTGATATCTTGTGCCATCCGAATGGCATACCAAGCCTTAGCTCTTTGTGGGGGACTCTCCTCCCATGAAGAGAAATTGCGACTATTGTGACAATAGGTGCAATTAACGCCCAATGAGTTTGAGAAATGCATCATTAAGCCGTATGTCGCTTCAGTCTCATTGATGCTGTGCTTATTGCCGGTTGGTAATGCCGTATCTCCCGCCACTCTAATATTGCTATTTTTCGAGAGGTATTGAGAAAAATAATCATTAGGCAATGACGAATAACCCGAGGCAGCAACCGGAGTATTTTGTCCATCTTTATTGCCCAGCAGTCCATTACCTGTTTGTTGTTTTGGCTCTTTAAACCAAACCTGCTGAGGAATGTTATTACCCCGGTGGCAGGTGTAGCAAGTCACACCAGTCTGAGCAACGTGATCTTGCCATTGAGTATTCACACGCTGAGTCATCTGAATCATGTTGCGTGAAACTTGCTTGGTATAGAGAGAGTCATCAGCAAAGTTCGCAGGATTATGGCAATAAGTACATCCCTGCTCTGGAGCAACCCAACTTGTCATAGACACCATGAACGCACTAAATTGGGCAACGCTCAGATTATTCAGAACCTTGACGTTTTTATATACAGCCCCTGCTTTTGGACCATCGGCTGACGCTGGTCCATATGAGACAGGTACCGCATTTTTTTCTGCTTGCTCTGCCAATATGCGCGGGTTATAAATCAGATCCATACCCGTTCCACGGAAACCATGCTGGACGGCTTCTATCGGTGGTCTCTCACAGCCTGATAGCAATAGAACGCTTGCTAGCAAAGCCGGCAATATCAGAAATTTTCTTAATTGCTTCATGGCTTAACTCCTGTCATAACAGGTGGAGCGGGTGGTATAAATCCAGAGGTAGCAGGGTCAGGTAATGGAGTGCCAAAAACATAGGGGTATGAAGGTGCCACATGATGTTTCACTGCCCATAAATACCAGTTATCCACTACGGTGCCAGTTAGCAAAATACCAATGCCGCCAACTAAAGGTGTTAAGACTGCAAACCACCAAGCCCAACGGTGAATGGATTCCATCGTGGCATTAAAGCCCATCGTCCATCTCCAGAACAAAGCGGCTCTTTCTGAAGCTGTACCACGATCTACGATTTGCTCAATCTCACGTTCACCACCAAAGCGGCTTACAGCCAAAATGGTTGCACCATGCATTGCAAATAAGAGTGCTGATCCATATAGGAAAGCAATCGAAAGCATGTGAAACGGGTTATAGAACAAATTTCCATACCGCAGTGAAAAAGCGGCGGTCCAATCTAGATGCGAAAAGATACCAAATGGAACTGCTTCACTCCAACTGCCCATCATGATGGGGCGAATAAATCCTAATACTAGATATAACCAGATAGCTGCTAAAAAACCCCAAGCAATATGAGTTCCCATCCCTAAAGCGATAGCACGTCGATACATTCTTCCCCACCATAACAAAATGGAGACAGTCAAGAAGAAGCCAGCCATCATCCACCAGCCACCCTCATTAAGGGGCATGAATAAAGACAAGCCATGCTTTGGTAGAGGTGGATCTAAAGATAGCCAAAATAATTGGCGTACAAATTGAATTGGATCCCAATTGACTGAGGCCAACATATTCCAACCAATAATCTGAAATCCAATAATGCCAAAAAATAAAGAGGCAATGCCTAAGCCACCCAGATAAATTGGACCAAGCTGTGCATTACCGAGACGACCAAATAAATGAATCAGGACTGGCTGGCCAAAGCGCTCTCGTTCATCACGGGGATCTATAGATACCCCATGATGCGGTGGAGCAACTACTTGAACTTGAGTAAAAAGGTTTTGATATTCCATAATTTTTATATTCCCCTCTTATCGCCAAATTGGTAGGTTCAACCACCAGCCCCACCATTCAGGCCAACCACGAGTCCAAAATGGGCCACTAATCACAATACATACGGCGCTCCAGAAAACTGCTGCTAAAGCTAAAAATAATCCAAGGCGATGTATTCCTAAAGTTCCAATTGAATAACCAATCGCATCTCTAAAGAAAGTATCCTCATGCTCAGGCGTTTTAACAAACTGGCCTTTCTGTGGATTAGTCGAAGACAAGACCAAACCACCATGTAATACCAAAGCAAAAGTGGTGGCAAAGAATAAGGACACAGCGATCATATGCGCTGGGTTGTAATGAAAATGTAAGTACTGATAGCCCGTATTGGAAACCCAATCGAGGTGACTCAAGATGCCATATGGGAAACCGTGGCCCCACGCACCCATGAGTACCGGCCTAATCACCACCAGAGTGAAATAAGCAAATACCGCCATTAGGTAGGCGAAAGGAACATGAAGACCCATGCCGAGTTTTCGGCAAATTTCTATTTCACGTAAGGCCCATGAGAGGAAGGCGCCTAAAGCACATACCGTAATCAGCTGCCATAGTCCACCTTGCAGCAGTGGAGCAAAACCCAATCCATAACTAATGTCCGGTGGCGCGATATTGATCTGCCAAGGGTTCCATGTAGGACCTTGTGAAGCACCCCATAAAATCAGTGCGGTGCCTAAAAAAGCAAAGAAGACTGTAGTAACACCAAAAAAACCAACGTAAAACGGCCCTACCCAAAAATCGAATAAGTCCCCACCAACTAAGGTACCACCTCGAACTCGGTACTTTCTCTCAAAACTTAGCATGGCCATTTTTTATAATCTCCAATGAATGGATAAATAGGGTTGAGCTAAAAAGTTATTCAGCCTAACCCTATTCACCATTTTTTTATACAAATTACTTTGATGCTGGAACAGAGGGTGGCATTGCAGAACCTGTTTTTGCTTCCATCGCCTTGAACTGGGCTTGGCTAAGACCATCCAACCAGTTAAAACGAACGCTGCTCAGCAAAATCAAGTGAATCATTGCTGCAAGACCAAACAGAAAAATACCTTGAACAACCATTGATCGCAACGGATCATACAGTTTCCAAATTCTCCACATAATCTTCTCCTAATTTAAGTAAGACATAAAGCCATAAACTGCTGACTTCGTACCATCAATAAGCGATTTTTCTTCAGCTCCTGGAAGCCAAGAACTCCACTTTTTTGGCAAAATCTGGGTAAATAAAGAAATAACAAAGCACACTAAAAAACACAAAATAAAAATAAGATTGAAGGAGATTGAATCCTCTCTGATCATATTTTTTTCCTTGCTCATAACGTGACTATTTTTCATTTCATCCCCCTAAGATTTATACCGATTTCAATGGAACCAAGGACGCCAAGCCCAAACCAAAATATGGGCTACTACTGCTATTGAAACAAAACCAACTAAACCTTGGATGTACAACTGGTGAAACTCCTTGGCTTCGTCATCAGTAAGGCCGGATATTGAACCTGTTCTGTGATCGCTCATAACCAATTACCTCCTTCAAAAATAGCCTTGCGGCCGTTACCGCGCTTAACCCGCGCGGCATGGGCTGTAGCGTACGGCATGCCACATCCTGTTTCCAACAAATCGATTGATTTGTTGTAATCAACTTTTACTAATGCAGAAATCATGCCTCGACCTCCTCAATGATTTCTTTGCATGAAGACTTCACTCTTGCCGCTGTAATTCTTTCTTCACCAGCTTTTTCTGCATCCTGCTCTACTCGATCGCGCATCTCTTTAGCAGCTGAAATTTGGATTAGCACTGGTCTAGTTTTAATGTAGTCAGCAACCAGTTTTTGGGCATCTTGATCCCAAGGTAGTGAATTAGAACGATAAGTGCGGGTTAGTGAGGCATCAACTTTGTCCATATCAGTGCCCAGTGGCAGGATATAAAAGAGCGCATCGAATAAACCATTGCAAAATTCTTGGATGATGTATGTCGCGCCCGCATAACCCATAAATGGAGTGCCGGTATGACGACGAATAATGGCACCAGGAAATGATGACGGAATGTAAGAGGCCTTGCTACCATTCTCAGCCAAATACATTCTTTCGTTATAGCTTCCAAACATCACGAGTGGTGGCTTCTCTTTAGTAAGCTTACGTACATCTTGATTGTTGGTTTTTTCACCAGGCTTTCTGGGAACAGCAAAGCTACAAGGTAAACCCATCTCATCTGATAAGAAATGACGGATACCTCGGGTATAGGTTTCATTCGCAACGACTGCATAACTTGCAGTACTGAAAAAATCCTGGGTCACTGAACGCCATAAGTCCCAGATCGGCTTAATGGTGGTGTGCTTCTCACGCTCAATAAATGGCTCTGGATCTAAGCCCAGCAGTTCACCGAGCTTGCGCAAGAATTGAGTGGTGCTATGCAATCCTAGAGGTGCTTGTAAATAAGGACGCTCCAAGGCTTCGCACAGCATGCGTCCAAACTCACGATACATACAGATATTCACATCTGCGTTGACCAAGTTCTCAACATCAGCCAAATGGGATCCTAAAGGGAAGACCATATTGATATCAGCACCAATGCCTTCAACCAGTCGGCGAATCTCCGCTAGATCACTCGGCATATTAAAGGTGCCGTAGCATGGGCCAATAATATTGACGCGTGGCTTTTCACCTTCTGCTCTTGGTTTACGCTCTGGGATCTTGCGAGTGCCGTATTCACTCCACAACCAATACATGGCGCGGTTAGCGCACTGCCATTGATCTTCATCAATGGTTCTTGGTAAGAAGCGGGCAATATTCATCCCTTCAGGAGTAACACCGCCACCAATCATTTCTGCAATTGAGCCTGTTACTACGACTGCTGGAAGATCTGGATCCAAAGTTGCATGGGCACGCTTCATTGCACCCTCAGTACCTTCGCGTCCCAATTGCTCTTCCTCTAAACCAGTAACCACAATCGGCAACTCATGTGGAGGTAATGCATCGGTGTAATGTAAAACAGAAGTGACAGGTAAGTTTTCACAACCTACTGGACCGTCAATAACAACTTGGAGACCTTTGATAGCAGTAAATACATACACTGCACCCCAGTATCCCCCTGCGCGATCGTGATCGATGACAAACATTACATCATCTCCTCAGCTTTACGCTTCTTCAATTTCTTCTCAAGCTTGCGACGGACTTCGGCTTTGAACTCTGGATGATCTTGTGGAACGTCCTCCCAAATACCAGATTTAAATCCAGATCCAACGTCACCAAAGAATGCCTTCATCTCATCAAAGCGCGCTTGATTACCAATCGCAGCATTAATCACTTGGGCTAATGAACCTGCACCTGCAGGCCCCATCAATGGCCGTGCTGAAATCAGATTCGTAAAATATAAAGACGGGATCGAAGCTTGCTTAGCAGCTTGCACTACTGGGGTTGTTCCAATTGCCAAGTCTGGCTTGAACTCTTTCATCGCAGCTAAATCCTGCTCTAAGGAAGCGCGGAACTGAACATGAACTCCCTTTGCTTCTAACCATTCGCGATCTTCGTCACTCCATGGTGTGCGCGGGCATGCAGAACCGACATAGCGGACATCAGCACCGCTCTCAATCAGTAAGCGTGCCACGATGAGCTCTGAACCTTCATAACCACTTAAAGTAATACGACCCTTAATTGGTGCCGCAGCAAGCACACCCTTAATTGCTGGGAGAATACGATTTTGTGCAGCTGCAATTAAATCTTGTGGGGTATTGGTTGATTTACCAATGGCCTCTAACCAACGAGCTGTGCCTTCATAACCAACTGGAGCTGATCCAACAATGTTGCGGCCAGCTGCTTCAAATTCACGAATACAAGAGGTATAAAAAGGATGTAATGCGGCAACCGTTACACAGTCGAGTGCTTGATACATTTCACGCCATTCCCGAGTTGGTACTGAAGCACCTACTGCCAGGCCCATCGGCTCAATCATCATGCCGATACCAACAGGATCTGCTGGGAAAATTTCGCCTAATAAAGTAATCGTTGGCTTGCTAGAGCGACCGGCACGGGGAGCTTGCACTGGGCCAGACATAGCTTCATTACGAGCGTAATTGAGCATTGCACCTGCCAACACATCTTTTGCTTCAGCGTGGGTTGGCACACCAAATCCTGGCACATCAATACCGATAATGCGCACACCATTAATTTCTTTTGGCAACAACTGCAGTGGTACACCACTAGCGGTTGGTACGCATAAATTAATAATCACAATAGCGTCATATTTTTCTGGGTCGGCTTCTTGATAGACAGCATCACGAATATCTTCAAATAACTTACCAGTAACGAGTGTCTCTGAATTAAATGGCACATAACCAACACTGCGACGTGCGCCATAAAAATGCGATGTAAAAGTTAAGCCATAAACACAGCATGCAGAGCCGGAAAGAATCGTGGCCGTTCTGCGCATCCGCAAACCTACCCGTAATGCCCCAAATGCAGGACACATACTTTGCGGTTGATCATGTGGACCTTTAGGATAGTCTTTTGCATATTGCTGCAAAGTTTCAGACTTACCCGCTGCCTTAGCAGCAGCAAGCATCTCTGCTTCACCAGAGTGACAGCCCAGACCATCACCTAAAGTAGGATCAGTCTTTAACTTTTCCTCTGGGGTAATCGGAATGATCGTTTTATTCATAACAGCGTATTGCTCTCTATCTCTTTAGGCTTGATCGTAAATAACTTCGAGTGTTTTCTTAATTACTACGTCCTTGCCCATCATGTCTTTCACAGTAGCTGGCTTGAGCACAATATCGCGTCCAGTCACTTCTGAAGAGAACAGGCCTAATAGCTCATCTTGAGTTAATGGTTTAGGACGCACTGGAGGAGCCTCTGAAACATTGGTAGCAAGCTCTTCGAATAGTGGCGCCCACTGCGTACCAGGCTGACCAATAATTTCATAGCTAGCACTCTTACGACGAATATCTTCGTTCGCAGGAATGGCTGCTAACACTGGAATGCCAGCCTTTTCAGCAAAAGCCTGTGCTTCACCAGTGAGGTCATCTTTATTAATCACCATACCGGCTACACCAACATTGCCACCTAATTTGCGGAAGTACTCCACTGCTGAACAAACATTATTAGCAACATAAAGGGATTGCAAATCGTTACTAGCAACCACGATCACCTTTTGGCACATATCACGCGCGATTGGCAAACCAAAGCCGCCGCAAACTACGTCGCCTAAGAAATCGAGGAGCACATAATCAAAGCCCCAATCATGGAAGCCGAGTTTTTCTAAAGTTTCAAAGCCATGAATAATGCCGCGGCCACCGCAGCCTCTTCCTACTTCTGGGCCACCTAACTCCATTGCGAATACGCCATCACGAATAAAGCACACGTCACCAATAGAAACTGACTCACCGGCTAATTTTTTCTTCGATGAAGTTTCGATAATGGTCGGGCAAGCTTTACCGCCGAACAAGAGTGAAGTGGTATCGCTTTTTGGATCGCAACCGATCAACAATACTTTCTTACCTTGTTGAGCCATCATGTAAGACAGATTGGCAAGCGTAAAACTCTTACCAATACCGCCTTTGCCATAAATCGCAATGATTTGGGTTTCTTTAGTTACTGGACCGGTGGAAACTGGATCAGGCTCGATTGCAGCTTCTTTTTTGAGGTCCATAAACTGAATTGTTGCTGTTGCTGGGATACTTGCTGAACTCATTGCAGATTTCTCCAATCTAGAACCATCTTTAAACATTCTTTGTTATTGAAAGCCGTGTGATAAGCCTCGTTTGCATCATTAGGTGAAGAGCGGTGTGTAATTAAGCCATCTAGTTTTAATTTTCCCGAATCAACTAAATCTTTGATTGCTACTAAATCTCCAGGCGCCCACTGGGCAGCAATGCGAATGCGTGCTTCACGCATAAAGGCCTGGGGGAATGAAAAAGAAATCGTGTCATAAAAACCAGCCAACACAATTTCACCGCCAGGTGCAAGACAGCCAATCAGTGTGTCAACCAATCTAGCATCACCACTGACATCTACTATTGTTTTGTATTTTTTGACTTGATTATCTTTGGGATCAATGACGTCATAGCCAACTGCGCCTTCACGTCTACCAGCGTCAGTCTCCCAAACTACGGGACGCTTTCCTTTGGCAACTGCAATGCGTGCAATCAGACGGCCCAAAACACCATGTCCAATAATTAAATCTGGTTGCTCTTGTCCTGGGCCTGAGGTGACATGGTAGCCAGTAGCTGCTAATGCAAACAAAATGGCTTCCTCACCTAATTTGTCTTCGATTGCAATCACGCGTCCACTATCCACCATCACACGCGATGCTGCACCACCAAACAAACCTTTAATTTCACCGTAGCATTTCGCTCCGGGAACAAATACTCTTTGACCTACTTTGAGTGCGGAGTCTGCACCCACCTTCACAACTCTACCAACAGATTCATAACCAGGTACCAGTGGATAGCCCATTCCGGGGAAATTTGGCATTTTTCCTGTCCATAATAATTTTTCCGTACCAGTACTAATGCCACTCCACTCCATATCCACTAAGACATCAATCGGAGTCATGGGAGTTAACTCCAGGTCAGCAAGAATGACGCTTTCTGGCTTTTCCAGAACAATTGCTCTTGTTTGATACTTATCGGTCATGTCTAACTGGGCGTTCTTTTTTATATTCAATGTGTAAAAAAATGTTTACACAATCGTTTTTAAACCTTAATTGCCCGCTTGTCATCTAGGGGTTTTCTCTACTAAATCACGTATTTTTAAAGACCTGTACGGACACGTTTTTTTAGTTAGGTTTATTGCACCGCAATATTTGTGCATTTAATGGCATATAAGAATTTAATAATTCAATTGCAGTAAAGCCCGCCTCGCTTAACAAGCCTCTAATTTCGGCCTCAGTTCTTGGTCTTCCTCTACCCATTGCCAGTAGATAAAAACCGAAATAAGCGTGGCCCATTGCCTCAAAACCCTTGGTCTCAGCCATGGGTTCTGCAAGCAATAAAGTACCCCCGGGATTTAGGGCATCGAACACATTGGCAAGCAATTGCCTTACCCGAACATCATCATGATCAAATATCACTCGAACAAGAGTCGCTAGGTCACATCCCTTAGGAAGAGAGTCTTGAAAAAAGTTACCGCCAATCGCTTGTGCTCGGCTTGATAAACCGATTTCTTTAAAATGTGCATTTGATAACTCTGCTACCCCAGGAATATCAAATAACTTAAAGCTTAGGTGGGGATATTGGGTGGCCAATCTTTTAATAAAGGCGCCCTGCCCACCACCTATATCCAGAACAATTTGATGCTTGCTCATTGGATAAGCATCAATAATCTCATCTGTTACCAGTGATTGAGTATGTGCCATTAATTTAGAGTAATCGGCCACTTTTTCAGCGGATAGGTTTTCTGGAGCGGCGCCCTGCTCTGAGGTGATATAGGGCCAGTACTCATTCAAAGATGCAGAACTTTTATCACCCTGCAATAAAGCGATTGGATCAGAGAGGTCGCGATAAAAATCAGCATGGTGTTTGACCATATCCAGAATCGCAATATTGCCAACTAGTGGGGCACTCTTCATGCTGAGTGCATAACGATCCTCACTACGCTTGACCAATAACTTAATAGCTACTGCAGCGTCTAGTAAGCGCCGCAAGCCGGCTGGCTTTAATGGAATTTGTTTTTTCAGCTCATCAAAGCTGAGGGCGCCATTAGCCAAAATATCGAAAAGATTCAGTTGTGTGCAGGCAAGAAGGACTTGGCTGTAAACAAAGCCTGCCATCAAATCAAAGATATCTGATGCTTGCTTTCTCACTAGCCATCGAGTGAGTGGAAAACGTATAGCCCATCGCTGAAAGCTTGGTGAAGCAATAAGACGATTTCGCCAATCGAAAAAAATTTCCATGAATGGCAATTGATAAGTTAGAAAAAGCGGAATTAAATTTAAGAATTACTAGTTTGGCGGAATAGAATCTTTCTATCTGTATCCTTAAACCACTCTGAAGGCACCAGCCGCTCAGACTCTTGCCTTACTAGACCACGCAACATTTTCTCACCTTTGCAATGCGGTATAGAGGCAATTGACTTTTGAACTAATTCGTCAAAACGCTGTACTGCTCCGCTTAAACCCAAATCTTTTGCAGAGCTTGGGCGATCATGGGCAACATCTTGCCCAGAAGGTTTTCCTAAAATACTTTGATCAGCAATCACATCGCGAATATCATCAGCCACTTGATAAGCCTCGCCTAACCACTCCCCTAAGGGTCTCCAAGTAGCAGCATCAGCACCCGCAGCTTGTGCGCCCGCAGCAGTTGCAGCCTCAAACAAGGAGCCTGTTTTAGCACGTTGATAATCACTCAAATCAACTTTTGGCTCACACTCCCAAGCTTGACCAGCAACAATCCCATGAGGTGATCCAACGCTCATTGCAATAGTGTTCATCAGAGGGGCTAAACGGAAAATTGAACGAGTACCAGAACTTGCTAAACACTGAAACGCTAAAACGATCAAGGCATCGCCTGCAAGAACAGCGATACGCTCACCATAAGCCGCATGTACAGAAGGTCTACCACGGCGTAAGGCTGCATCATCAAAGCAAGGTAAATCATCGTGCACTAAAGAAGCGCAATGTAATAACTCAATTGCGCTAGCTGCTGCATTGGATAAATCAGGATCATCATCACCACAAGCAGATGCCACTGCTAAACATAATTGAGGGCGAATCCTAGCGCCGCCGGGAAATACCGAGTAATGCATTGCCTCCTGTAAGAGCTGTGGCCCTTGCTTAGAGTAGGCCAAATGCATTGCGTCCTCAAGACTTTGATTAATTCGATCTAAGATGCTCATATTTAGGTTCTAAATTTGTGTTGAAGGGTCACTGCTGTAAATATTTATTTTTAATCATTTAAATAATCACTTGATTAAATAAACTGCTTAAGCGGCAATAGCAACGTTGTCATAAATACCCTCAAGACGATCCTCAAGCTCATCGTTTGCTTCTTGCATTTTCTTGAGCATCTCTGAATCAGGCTGCCAGTAATTTCTTTGCGAAGCTTCAGTCAATCGATTGGCTAAACGCGCTGCTGCGGTAGGGTTAAGTTTTGCTAAACGTTCACGCATTTCTGGGTTCAGCATGAAAGTCTCGGTGAGCTGTTTATAAACCCACGGTTGAACTTGACCAGTAGTTGCTGACCAACCCATAGTATTAGTAATGTGCACCTCAATTTGTCGCACACCTTCATAACCACTCTCT
>CAJARE010000060.1 GCA_903944255.1 uncultured beta proteobacterium | reverse complement strand
AAGCCTTAGTTGATCTAGCAACTGAGCAAGCAAATTCTGCTGCTGATGAGAGAAATGAAAAAGAGATTGATGATTTATCTCTTGCCTATGGCAAAGGTGCCACGGGCCGCGGCATGGCAAGCGGGGGAAGCAAAGCCATAAAGGAGTTAGAAAAAGAACAAAAGACTCGCAGCACGAGAATGGTTAGAGATGGGTTGGACGCGGCCCTATTAGATATTGCCACGTTCTATCGCGATGTCATGATGGTGCACGCGGGTAGTAATGACGGCTTGATTAATAAAGAGCTTGAAAATGAGATTAATGCCTATGCCGCTAGTAACAAGCCTCAAGCCACAATCAACAAAATAGGCGCCATTATGGAAGCCAGGGTTAACTTGGGACATAACGCAGCTCCGTTGCTGACGGTTGAGGCGTTGATGTGTGTTTTAGCTAGGTGAGAAAAGGCTCACTACTCTTAGTTATACTTCTGGCGCTCAATGACTCTTCTTCAACAACAAAGTAATCTTTTCCTGATGTTCCATATGACGTATCAACTATTACCTGGACGGCCTGTCACGATAAGTTCGAGTGTGCCACAAGCAAGAAGTAATTCGAGTTACTACTTTCTATCGTAGATAATTAATCGAGATCACATTCTGAGAATGTCTTTGAGGTTTTCTTTCATAAGAGCTCCAAAGCGCGTACTTAGACTTACTGAAACATGGTGGGCATCTCTGTAGTAGTTAATTTGCGAATCTCCTGAGGCACAACGCATTTCCGGGCACAATTTTGTATTGAAGTTTAGATACGAAATGCCGTGAGCCAAAGCATATTCCGCTAGTAATTGCGTCAATCTAGTTTGTCGAAAGCTAAAGTCACAATCCAATTCTCTATGTGAAAGTAAACATTCGGAAGAATCAAAACTAGAATAGGCAGTGTCTTCAATGAGAGCGATTTGCGTCGACTGCTTTATGCGAGTGCTCAACAAATGGAAATTCTTGAGCCAAAGTTTTGAATAAGTCTCTTCGTTTAGGGGAGTTATATAACGGGCATTAGTCATGCTGGAGAAAATGACTAATGTGGGTTTATTTGAAATGATATCTTCAGTAAAATTTACAATCCATTTTTCGCAATTCTTATTAAACTTTAAGGAAACATATGGACATGATGACTTTGTAATGAATCTAAATCTTGCAAAATTAGTTGGAGAAATAGCCTCAAGCGCTGGCACCCACTGGGCAGCGTGGCTATCTCCAACCAGATAGATCAAGGGACCGAGACCACCTTTATTGCCGTAACAGGGTTTAAGTACAAATTCGTTGGTTGGTAAGTGGCATAAGTTGCTATACGTATCAGGAACGGAGCGATCCAAGGCGTCAAGCGATCTTCCTTGGTCACCAGGCATGAAGATTCTAAAGAGACCTAAAACGACCAAAAGGCACAGGAATCCGTAGCCCAGATACTGGTATCCAGGATTGCCAATTGTGGCCCTAAAACCCGCCTTAGTTCTCAACGTGTCGCCCAATCATGGCTGCGATAGGTAGCCGGCTAGATGTAATTAGCACTCTACTTTATAGGGCAAACTACTCCCATGCGCTTAGACCATGTCTCATATGTAACTTCCCATGATCAACTAGCCGACACAGTTCAACGCCTAGGCTCACGCCTTGGCTCAACTTTTGTTGATGGAGGCGTTCACCCGCGCTTTGGCACACGTAACTTCACATTGCCTCTACAAAACGGTCACTACATCGAAGTTGTATGTCCTCTCGATCATCCAGCATCAGATGCTTCACCTTTTGGTAAAGCTGTATCAAAGCGTGCTGCAGACGGTGGCGGATGGCTCACCTGGGTTGTCTCAGTAGATGATGTATCAAAGGTT
>CAJARE010000059.1 GCA_903944255.1 uncultured beta proteobacterium | reverse complement strand
ACGCCGCCGCCAGGAACAATACCCTCTTCTACTGCAGCGCGAGTAGCGTGCAATGCGTCATCAACGCGGGCTTTCTTTTCTTTCATTTCGACTTCAGTAGCAGCGCCAACACGAATCACAGCAACACCACCTGCCAACTTGGCAACGCGCTCTTGCAATTTTTCTTTGTCGTAATCGCTAGTCGCTTCATCGATCTGAACACGAATGTTCTTCACGCGCGCTTCAATCGCTTTAGCATCGCCAGCACCGTCAATGATGATGGTGTTTTCTTTGCCAATTTCAATCCGCTTAGCTTGACCTAAATGCTCAAGAGTGGTTTTCTCTAATGTAAGGCCAATTTCTTCGGCAATCACAGTACCACCAGTCAAAATCGCGATGTCTTCTAACATTGCCTTACGACGATCACCAAAACCAGGGGCCTTAACAGCACAAGTCTTGATAATGCCGCGGATATTGTTCACAACCAAAGTTGCCAAGGCTTCGCCTTCAACATCTTCAGCAATGATGAGCAATGGACGACCAGATTTTGCAACTTGCTCAAGCACTGGGAGTAAATCACGAATGTTGGCAATCTTCTTGTCAAACAAGAGTACGTATGGAGATTCCAATACTGCTACTTGTTTTTCAGGTTGGTTGATGAAATAAGGAGAGAGGTAGCCACGGTCAAACTGCATACCTTCTACTACTTCGAGCTCATCTTCTAAAGACTTGCCATCTTCAACAGTAATTACGCCTTCTTTACCTACTTTTTCCATCGCTTCGGCAATGCGCTGACCAATACTGTGATCACTGTTTGCTGAAATAGAACCTACTTGAGCGATTTCTTTAGTAGTGGTGCAAGGCTTGCTGATTTTTGCGAGTTCTGCAACAGCAGCAGTCACTGCTTTATCGATACCGCGCTTCAAGTCCATTGGGTTGTGACCTGAAACAACATATTTCATGCCTTCACGAACGATAGATTGAGCCAAAACAGTAGCGGTGGTAGTACCGTCACCAGCGATGTCAGCAGTTTTAGAAGCAACTTCCTTCACCATCTGCGCACCCATGTTCTGGAGCTTATCTTTGAGTTCGATTTCTTTTGCTACGGATACACCATCTTTAGTGATTGTTGGACCACCAAATGAGCGCTCCATGACAACGTTACGACCCTTTGGTCCTAAGGTTGTTTTAACTGCGTTCGCGAGAATATTGACGCCTTCCACCATCTTGGTGCGGGCGCTATCTCCAAATACAACGTCTTTTGCTGCCATGATTGAATTCCTTTCTTAAATACTGAAATTACTTCTGTACAACAGCCATGATGTCTTCTTCGCGCATTACGAGAAGCTCGTCGCCTTCGACTTTGACTGTTTGACCTGCATATTTGCCAAATAACACGCGATCGCCAACTTTGACGTCAGGTGGATTTAACTTACCGCTGTCATCACGTTTGCCTGGGCCAACTGCTAATACTTCGCCTTGGTCAGGCTTTTCAGCGGCAGCGTCAGGAATGATGATTCCAGAGGCAGTTTTTGATTCTTGATCTAAACGCTTGATGATTACGCGATCATGTAAAGGACGCAGATTCATTCCTTCTCCTATGTTAGTAAGTGTTAACTAATTAAAAAACCAATATAAATCAATGCTTTGTAATCTCTTCACACGAAAGCTAAGAAAAAATAATCCCAAAACTCACTCTTAGCACTCGCATGTAGGGAGTGCTGATTATATAGGTCTATTTCCCGCGATTTCAAGAGCAGATCACCATAAATTATTTAAGGATTTAAGCCCCCCTCTATACTGAAGACAGGCTAGTAGGTCGATTCCTACAGATAAATAAGCCTTAAGCCCTTACCGCTCCAATCCGTCCTGCCTAGACTGGACAGTCACAGATTGGAGAATGCTGATGAGCCCGAAATCCCGGCTGTACACGCTTGTAAAGGCATGGAAGAACAAACCCTTCCAAGAAGTACGAGACGCCTGTGGCGAACCCTGGCTTGGCTTAAGTGGTCAAGCCCTCGAAGAACACCAATCCTGGTCTAAACGACAAGCGATTGGACATGAACCTATTTTTAACTGCAAGGGCACAAAACTGACTGGATCCTTATTTAGACCATTAATAAATGCCTCAGATATGCAATTACTACGCTTATTCATGGAAGGCTTAGATAGTATTGCCTATTGGTATCGTAGCGGTCGCTTTATTCCTGGGATCTTACCCATTCCGACCCATGCATTAGCATCCAGTGAATATATCGATGCCTTATCCGATCTCATTCTGAATTCTCGTCTCCCAGTAGGTCTTGTCACCCTTGGAATTCAATCTCTTCCCCAAGCAGATTTAGAGGCCTCAAGTAAAGAGGGTTTATTACGATTACGCCGTCTTGGAGTCCTTATTCATTTGCTGCAGTTTTCTGGTAGCGCAGAACAACTCCAGTGGGCTGAAGAATTAGAGATAGAAGGGCTTCATATCAATATGGCGCAGTTTCGTCAAGCAGAGTTAGCGCCTGAACTCATATCGCAAATACAACATTGTAAACATGCAAGAACTCAAATCTACGCCAGCAATCTAAGCTTGGTGAAAGATTTAAGTCATGCCAGCTTGATGCAAGTTGACCATTGTTACGGTGGCTTGATGATGCCGCCCATTAGTCGACATCAAATGCTGCAGATGAATGACAGCCGAATTGCTAAAGCTATTTTTTCGTTTCATCCACAACCAAACCAAAACGGAGACTAGTAATGAGAAAACGCGTAATGTTGGTAGACGATCATCCAGCAATGCTGATGGCATTAAAAAGTATGCTGCAAGATCAATTGCTCTTTGAAATTGCAGGGCAAGCCCAGAATGGAGAGGAGTGTCTAAGATCCATCAAAGAAGTGAATCCAAATATGATGATCCTTGATCTTGATATGCCCAAAACGGATGGCTTTGATGTGATTCGCCGCATTGGATTGATGTACCCCGACATTCGGATCTTAGTACTGTCGAGTCTTGATGAAGCAGTCTATGGAGGAAGAGTGCGCTCCCTTGGTGCACATGGCTTTGTCAATAAGACCGCAGGTGCTGACGTTATTTTGGCAGCTTGTGTTGCGATTTCTCAAGGCTATAACTTTTTCACTCATGGAAAAAATGGGAATAGTTCATTAAGCGACAACGACAAGCTAGCACTCATCTCTGATCGAGAATTACAGGTCATGAAATACCTTGGTAAGGGCAATACCAATCAACAAATCTCTGACCTGCTTCATATCAGCAATAAGACAGTAGCTACCTATAAAACCCGCGTCTTTGATAAGTTGGGTATTAATAATATTGCTGATCTGATTTTGTTTTGTCGTATGAACAATATTATCGAAAGTTAAAGTCTGTAATGCATCGATCTTCTTGTAAAGCTAGCCTAATTTTTTGTCTGTTCATGCATGGCGTTGTGCAGGCAGTCACACTAGGACCATCTGAGCAAAATTGGATCGATGCTCATCCTATAGTGCGATTTAGCATTCATGAAAAATATGCTCCCTATCTTCGCTCAGGAAAAGATCTACAGGAAATGGGGGTCTTTAGAGCCTTGATATCTCAACTGAGCGAAAGAACCCAACAAGAATTTATTCCCATATGGAGAAAGACAGATCAAGAGGGCTTACAGCAGCTGATCAATGGAGAAGTAGATTTCATTATTGATCCGCCAGCAGATCCGCAATACCTAGAATTTGGTGCTCTCTCGGAAGCAATCTTTTGGGGTCACGATGTAGTTCTGACTTCAGCTTCCAAGGTTAATCATCAGATTCATCCCTCTAACATCGCTTATTTTGATCGCGGTTTTGAAAATCCTCCAACTCAAGATCAAGCGCATGCGGTTGTTTCGAGCCATACCGACAAACTAATAGCAGATTTATTGAATAATAATATTCATGCCCTTGTTCTACCCATTAGGCTAGCTCAACATCTTATTACGCACGTTGGTAATGGGAAAATTGCCCTTGATGGCCTCTATAGTAGAGACCCTTTCCCCTATCGTTGGCTGATTGGACATCGAGATGCGCCATTACATAAGATCTTAGGAGGATTTTTAAACTCCCTTGATCCCATCGAATCGCGCCAGCTATTTTCTCTAGACCTCAATGTCCTCAGTCCAGAAGAAACGAGAGCTTCTGCTTGGGAGACTGCGTTTCCTTGGACTATTACTTTAGCCCTGCTACTGAGTGGCACTCTCATTATTTGGCGACTCCAGCGTGCGCAATCCCTTCAAGAGCAAGAAACTGCAAAGCTGATTTCATCTAAGGAGAATGCAGAAAAAGCCAACGCTGCAAAGTCAGCATTTTTAGCTACGATGAGCCATGAGATTCGTACTCCAATGAATGCCATCCTAGGCGTTCAAGAACTCCTACTCACTAGCAAGCAATTTCCCTCCAGTGAAAAACCCTTATTGCGCAGTGCTCATGCATCTGCAGAGTCTCTTTTAGGTATTCTGAATCAAGTATTAGACCTTTCAAAAATTGAGGCAGGTAAGCTCACTCTT
>CAJARE010000058.1 GCA_903944255.1 uncultured beta proteobacterium | reverse complement strand
TTACGGGCAAATGATATTGTGAACTTGGGTATCGGTATGCCTGAAGGAGTATCTGCTGTAGCGGCTGAAGAGGACATAATTGATTTACTCACCCTGACTGCAGAGCCTGGAGTGATAGGTGGTATACCTGCTGGCGGCCTGAATTTTGGCGCAGCAGTGAATACCCAGGCGATTATTGATCAACCCAGCCAATTCGATTTTTATGATGGCGGCGGGCTAGATATTGCTATTTTAGGTATGGCTCAACTAGACCGCATGGGAAATATTAATGTTTCTAAATTTGGGAGCAAGCTAGCTGGTGCCGGCGGCTTTATTAATATCTCACAGAATGCACGCAAGGTTGTATTTGTAGGAACCTTCACTGCAGGAAAGTCCCTGATGCATATTGAAGCAGGGAAGTTGATTCTTGATCAAGAAGGTAGTGGCAAAAAATTTATTAATGAAGTTGAGCACCGAACATTTAGCGGCGAACAGGCAATTAAAGTCAAGCAAGCAGTTCTATACGTTACTGAACGCTGTGTTTTTAGCCTAGATGAGAAAGGGGTCACCTTGAATGAAATTGCCCCTGGTATCGATTTAGAAAAAGATATTTTGTCCCAAATAGATTTTGTACCAGTGATCTCAAAGGATCTCG
This sequence comes from uncultured beta proteobacterium, assembly GCA_903944255.1. Taxonomy (GTDB): domain Bacteria; phylum Pseudomonadota; class Gammaproteobacteria; order Burkholderiales; family Burkholderiaceae; genus Polynucleobacter. The sequence continues at coordinate 1,540 of CAJARE010000058.1, read as the reverse complement.
CATTAATGGATGGGCGAATCTTTGCCGATGTTCCCATGGGGCTTCGCCCCCAGCTATTGGGCATTCCCTTTGAAGATCGCTTCACTTATGATGCCCAGAAAAATATCTTCTTTGTGAATCTCGAAGGACTGATGATTCGTCAACAAGAGGATATTCAGGATGTTGTTGATGCGGTAGAGCGGCATCTTAAAGGTATCTCTCATCAGGTTGCTGCAATCTTTAACTATGATCGCTTTGACATTACGCCAGAGCTAGCCGATAGCTGTGCTGAAGCCTTGAAAGATGTTACTAGGCGCTACTTTAGTGGTGTAACAGGTTATACATCGAGCACATTTTTGCGGGCAAAACTGAATGACACGCTCAGAATGCATGCTATTGATCTTGCGCTATATGACACCTTAAATGAGGCTCAAGAACATTTAGCTCCTATTGCAAAAAAGCCTTAATGTCCTCAATTAAACAAATCTGCAGATAGACGCTGAGTATTTGCCAATGCTAATTGTGCTTCACCACTAGTACTGGTGGTTCGAGCGAGATTGGCTACCAGTTTTAGACTGAACTAAGAATGCAATACTATCTCAGTGGCAACTGATTAGCTCACTTAGCAAGTAATCTAATCAGATTTTCAATTAATATCTGGCGATGCTGTTCGGTTCCGGCGATCGGATCATCATTTGCAAACGGTCTTTCCCCTAACATCAGCACACATTTAAAAATAAGTCTCGCTTCTTCTAATGAAAGAACTCTGAAAGTATTCGTTTCATTCTTTTGGCATAACTCAAGATAGGGCTCAATTAATACATCGATATAGTCAAAGTAATTAGGAGTTAGGCCATACTTTAGAGTGAATCGTTGATCATAATAGCGCATGACTTTTGAGGTGACTACATTCATATTGCCAAAAGCGATGTCAACATACTTATCTAAAAAAACCCGAATTGGTAATTGAGTATCAAATTGCTCCATCACATTGATATAGGCATTTAATTTATTCTTCCTGCCTCTCTGAATTGCCCAGAAAAATACATCTTCTACCGATCCCAATCGTTGGCTTAAGGTACCAAGCGAGTAGCCAGCTTTAGAGGCTAAAGTTCTACTTGTAAATTTGGCAGTATCAGCAGCCTCAACAATCTCATAGGCAGCCTCCAGGAGATCGTCTAGGGTTTTTTTCGACCGATCCTGCTTGGGATCTGAAAAGTTAATTTCAAGGTTGTTAGGCATGATGAAATATGGACAGTAAAAAAGCAATTTTAAGGGGTCTCTAAAACCCAATTAGTATATAGCTTATAGGGATGATAGCTTAATTCCAAATGTAGACAATACTTTCTATCTAAAATTGATGTTATGCATCTATTATTGCTTAAAACAATTCTGGGATGTGTATGGCTTTTCTATTAATAAGAAAAAAACAGCTAGCCTTAATAGTGCTATCTACCCTAGTAGCTGCAGGCATATTTTCTTGTGGGGGCAGCAGCAGTTCTGGTGGTAGCAGCTCTTCCAGCACAGGATCTGACTCTAATACGGTAACTACATTACTGAC
>CAJARE010000057.1 GCA_903944255.1 uncultured beta proteobacterium | reverse complement strand
GGCATTAATAATTCAATCGCACCTGCCCGATTCATTTCTTCGCGAATGATGTTTTCCACCTTGCGAATGACTTTCAAACCCAGGGGTAAATAGTTATAAATACCTGCACTGAGCTTGCGAATTAAACCTGCACGCACCATGAGCTTGTGCGAAACCACCTCAGCGTCTGAAGGGGCTTCTTTTAGAGTAGCGAGAAATGATTGTGATGCTTTCATGTATGGATATAATCAAATCATTGATTTTAAAGGATTTGAGGCACGATCATGCTTGACCGTGAAGGGTATCGCCCGAATGTCGGCATTGTCCTCCTCAACGCCCGTAACGAGGTTTTCTGGGGAAAACGCGTTGGGCAGCATTCGTGGCAGTTCCCGCAGGGCGGGATTCAGCATGGCGAGAGCCCCGAGCAGGCCATGTTCCGCGAATTGCAAGAGGAGGTCGGCTTGCTGCCAGAACACGTCCAGATTATTGGACGAACTAGGGATTGGCTTCGTTACGACGTCCCTGAAGAGTACTTACGTCGTCAACATGCCACCCGAGTCCATCGTGCCGCCTACCGTGGACAAAAACAAATCTGGTTTTTACTGCGCTTAGTGGGTTTAGATAGCGATATCCAATTACGTGCTTCGGAACATCCTGAGTTTGATGCCTGGCGTTGGGTGCCTTTCTGGATTCAACTAGACGGGGTGATTGACTTCAAAAGAGAGGTATATCAACTTGCGCTTTCAGAACTGGCGCGTTACCTTGCCCGCGGATTGCGAATGCAACAACTTGCCTGGGGTACCCCCCTTGATATCATGCAATCGCTTTACTCGAATCAAGAAGAGCGTCCTCAAGAACCCAATACGGACCACAAATCAACATGACATTACTGATCCAGCGTTTTAAATCCTACTTTTGCAGCGCATTTATTTGCTTAAGTCTCATAGCCTGTGCAGGAGACGCCCTTCAAAGTGGGCTGGACCCATTCGCTCCGATGGTCTTCAAAGAGGGTATGACTGCTATGCCCCTTAATCCACCAAATAAATCCACCTTACAGCCCTTTTATGTTTCAAGGGCTACCATCTTTAAATTTGCAGTAGATACCAACTCCATTTTGATTGGCGCAGATGGTGTAACTCGCTATATCGTTGTGGTGACCAATCCTAGCGGCGAGACTCAATCTCAATATGAAGGGATTCGATGCGACTCATTTCAGTGGCGTTTATATGGCAACTTTGAAAATGGCCTCTGGAAAGAAAATCCATTAGCCACTTGGCGCGACATCAGCGCTCACGTACCTAATCGCTATCAGGCAGCTCTTGCGCAAGGCGCTTTCTGCAACATGACTACTCAAGAAAAGAATATTCAAAGCATATTGAGGAATCTAAACCCCAATACTTTTACCGGCAGTATTGCGCCTCCCCCATTTTGATCCCACTAATCGGGGCCTAATTTGTTTTTAAGCAGGTACCAATTTTTTCACCAGCTAACAAACGCGTTAGAACATGCGGTTCACGCCCAGAGGCAATCACGGTAGTAGCACCAGTCTGAGCGGCCACTTTAGCAGCCAGTACTTTAGTTAGCATGCCGCCCTTACTCAGCTCACTCCCCGCACCACCTGCCATTTTTTCTAAAGCAGGGTCGCCTGCAATAGCATCGTTTAGTAGGGTTGCATTGGTATTTTGACGTGGATCAGCGGTATACAAGCCGCCCTGATCGGTCAAAATAACCAGAAGATCAGCATGAATGAGATTGGTAACCAATGCAGCTAAGTTGTCGTTATCGCCAAATTTAATTTCATCAGTAACAACAGTGTCGTTTTCGTTGATGATCGGTACTACGCCTAACTTCAGCAATGTTTCTAAGGTCGCTTTTGCATTGGTATTGCGTTCTGCATGAGCCAAATCCGCATTGGTTAATAAAATTTGTGCACTACGTAAATTAAAACGTGCAAAACAGCTTTCATAAACTTGAACTAAGCCCATTTGACCCACCGCAGCAGCAGCTTGCAATTGATGAATGTCTTGGGGGCGTTTGGTCCAAGCCAGACGTTGCATTCCCTCAGCAATAGCGCCTGAACTCACCATCAATACTTCATGGCCAGCCTTGAGTAAAGAGGCCACTTGATCAGCCCATAAGGCAATCGCGGCATGATCTAAGCCTTCACCATTATTGGTAACAAGGCTAGATCCCACTTTAACAACAATGCGTTTTAGTTTTTGTATAGTCATCTCAATTGAATATTCAAATACGTATTTAATCTGGTGTTTTATCTTCGGCTTGATCTTGGTAGCGCGGATCAGCCAAGCGCTCCTCCGCATCATCACGATCACGACGCACAGAGTCTAGATAGTCTTGCAGGGCATAACAAAGCTTATCGCAACCAAGACCTGTTAAAGCAGAGATCTCGAATACGGGACCCTTCCACTTAAAATTTTTCACAAAATCGGCAAGCACTTTTTGACGATCTTCTTCAGGAATCATGTCGACCTTGTTGAGCACCAACCAACGTGGCTTCTCAACCAAAGCTTCATCGTACTTTCTTAGCTCATTCACAATCGCCTTTGCATCAGCAACCGGATCGACGTTTTCGTCAAATGGGGCAATATCTACCAAATGTAATAAAACGCCAGTTCGTTGCAAATGGCGCAAGAAACGATGCCCCAATCCAGCGCCTTCAGCAGCGCCTTCGATCAAACCAGGAATGTCCGCAATGACAAAGCTACGCTCATTACCTACGCGCACTACACCAAGATTGGGATGCAAAGTTGTGAAGGGGTAATCAGCAATTTTGGGACGCGCATTCGATACCGCGGTAATCAAAGTAGATTTACCTGCATTGGGCATCCCCAACAAACCAACATCTGCTAATACCTTTAACTCCAACTTCAATTTACGACGTTCGCCTGGCTTGCCATTGGTTTTTTGACGTGGTGCACGATTGGTGCTGCTCTTAAAATGAATATTTCCCCAGCCGCCTACACCGCCCTGTGCTAAGCACAGACGTTCGCCATGGGTTGTTAAGTCGGCAATAGGTTCACCAGTGTCATAGTCAGCAATGATCGTACCGACAGGCATACGCAATTCAATATCATCACCTGCACGACCATAACAATCAGCCCCACGACCGGGTTCGCCATTTTTAGCGGTATGTGTTTTCGCGTAGCGGTAATCGATCAGAGTATTGATATTGCGATCGGCGATAGCCCAAACGCTGCCGCCCTTGCCGCCATCGCCACCATCAGGCCCACCAAATTCAATAAACTTTTCGCGGCGCATGGAAGCACTCCCGGCACCACCTTGGCCAGCTATGACTTCAATACGAGCTTCGTCTATAAATTTCATGAATAAAAAAGGCCTCGCTTAGCGAGGCCTGTTCCTAAGAGTTAAATTCGTAAATCAATCTGAATCAAACGGATCTCAGTCAGGCGCCTTACGAACGAGGCAAAACTGAAACCTGGGCCTTCTTTAAAGCACCCTTTACGCCGAATTCCACTTGGCCGTCAATTAAGGCGAACAAAGTGTGATCTTTACCAATACCAACGTTTGCACCTGGATGAACACGTGTGCCACGTTGACGAATGATGATGCTGCCAGCATTGATTTGCTCGCCGCCGAAAACCTTAACGCCTAGGCGTTTCGATTCTGAGTCGCGACCATTTCGTGTTGAGCCGCCGCCTTTTTTCTGTGCCATATCTTTCTCCTACCGTGAATTAGGCTTTAATCGTGTTGATCAAAATTTCTGTGAAATTCTGACGATGGCCTTGGTGCTTTTGATAAT
>CAJARE010000056.1 GCA_903944255.1 uncultured beta proteobacterium | reverse complement strand
GAAATTTGGCCTGCCCAGCACGATTCGAACGTGCGACCTACGCCTTAGAAGGGCGTTGCTCTATCCAGCTGAGCTATGGGCAGATTAATGCTGGAATTGAAGCTGCTATCTAGAATTAAATAGAGAAAATGGTCGGAGTACAAGGATTCGAACCTTGGACCCCCTGCTCCCAAAGCAGGTGCGCTACCAGGCTGCGCTACACTCCGACGGAACCGTTATTCTACACTGAGAAGGCTCTGAGGGGCAAATACTGTAAGATGCAGTGCATGAGCGCCTCTTTTTTAAGCAAAAATAGTAAACGATTCCGGGGATTAATCGCCCTGAGTTTTCTATTAGCTAGCTTAATTGGCACTCACTGGATTGGCTTTGCTCACAACATTGCCCACTCTGGCATTGATACTCATAGTGCTGAAATAAGCTGCCAAGACCATAGCTCTGATGTAGAACATGGTTCAGCTAGCTGCCACCTACTAGATGCCTTAACCCTTGCCGGGTTTATTGCCTCCGATGTCAGTATTTTTATAAGCAATAAGCCTGTAAGCCAAGCATTAAATGCTTTTGATCAATCGAGGTCTGAGCGTATTCATGTTGGGCTTTACCAATCAAGAGCCCCACCCTCTTTCATTCTTTAAATCTATTGAATTCACCCAACTATTTGTTTGGTGATCTGATTAATTTCGCTATTCCAAGTGAATGCGAGCATTTGAATGAAAGAATAAAATGTATCCAACTAGCCAACCCATAGCTAAGCACAGTCTTATCTACATTCTTGTATCAGGTCTTATCAGTACAGGTGCTCTAGCCCAATCGCAAACTTCGCTCGAAGTAACTGCTACTGGCTCACAAGAAGCAGTGCAGAGCATTTTGACGCCAACCAAAATTTTGCAAGGCGATGAGCTTCTCAATAAATTAGGCACTACTCTTGGCGCTACGATTGCAAATGAGCTGGGCGTATCCGCAACCGGATATGGCGCTGGATCATCCCGCCCAGTGATTCGTGGTCTTGAGGGTCCACGTGTACAAATTTTACAAAATGGTCTATCTGTAGGTGATGTTTCTAACATCTCTCAAGACCATGCTGTTGCTAACAATATGCAAAATACCCGCCAAATCGAGATCTTGCGCGGTGCCGCAGCTCTGCTTTATGGTTCGGGCTCAAGTGGTGGCTTAGTCAATGTGGTTAATGACCGCATCTTAACTAATCTTCCTGATCGTCCAACTGGGGTAATCAACACTAGTTATGAAACCGTGAATAACGGTAGAGCTGGTGCATTGGAGGTTGACGGTGCTTTTGGTTCGGTAGCAGTCCACGTAGATACTGCTATTAATAATGCTAATAACTACACTATTCCTGGTGGATCAATTCAAGCGCCAGGAGGATGGACGGTACCACCAGATGGTGCCCAGGCTACCAATTATACCGGCAAGCTTCCCAATACTTTTAGCAATCAAAATAATTTAGGTTTTGGAGCATCTTACATAGGTCAGTCTGGATACACTGGCGTATCTGTTGAGCGCTTGAATAACAATTACGGAATTCCAACACCTGAAGGCGGGTCGATTAATCAATCACAGAATCGCTATGATGTACAACATCAAACCCGCGATCCATTTGCTGGGTTCTCTTCCTTTAAATTTAGTGCTGCTAATACAAACTACAACCATACTGAATTTGATAACCAGGGTGAGGCAGCCTCACAGTGGAAAAATATTGCCAATGAAGCCCGCTTTGAATTAGCACACAAACCCATTGCTGGATGGAAAGGTACTTTTGGTGCACAAGTTACCTCATTGTCCTTAAATGCGACTGAAGTAGGCACTGGAAGTTATGCAATTGTTCCACCCACCAAAACCAATTCGAATGCATTATTTTGGATTGAAGAAGGCAAGTGGAAATCTTTGCAAGGAAATCTTGGTTTCCGTTATAACAACGTTGCCCAGAATCCAAACTTGGGTACTGAATTAGTTCCACAGGAAATGAATACGGGGAGCGATACGCCGAGCATCGCGCTACAAAATCGGAACTTCAATTTAATGTCCTACTCGGCTGGCGGCTTATGGAATTTTATGCAAGGTCATGGCGTTGGCCTTGCCTATACGGTTTCTCAAAGAGCGCCTAGTGCACAAGAACTTTATTCCTACGGTGCCCATGAATCAACCGCTACTTTTGATATCGGCAATCCGAACCTTAATAAGGAAACCTCGCATAATCTCGAGTTGAATATTCAAAAAACCAGTGGCTTATTACGTGGAAAAGCTAGCGTCTATGCCAATCGCTTTAATAACTATATTTATGGTTATTACACCGGCCAATCCGTTCCTGATGCGGGAGACTTTTCAGTTGTAGTAGCTCAACAAGCTTCGGCCACCATTAAAGGGATTGAGGGAGAACTTACTTATAACTGGAGACAACATGGAGTTGGTGGACGGCTCTTTGGCGATGCATCCCAAGGAACCTTTGATGCTGGCGGTAATTTACCGCTTCAACCAGCGCCACGAATTGGCGCTGAAATTGCCCATCAACGGAATGGTTGGCTCGCTAATGCAACTTATATCTATAGTTTTCAACAAAATAGATTGGCGGATTGGGAACAAGGTCCCGCACCAAGTTATAACTTGTTAAATGCAGGTATCTCATATACAGAGAAAATTAAGGCTGTTAATTGGACCGTGTATATGAACCTGAAGAATCTTCTCAATGATCAAATCCGGTATGCCACGACGCCAATGGCAGTTCGACTTTATGCACCACAACCTGGACGCAGTTTTATGGTGGGCTTAAGAGGTACTTTTTAATCAATAAACTTCAGGCACATACATTTTTGGCGGCACGGGTCCACGCAAATAATCTGGATTATGGACGCGTGCTGGCAATGTAATTGTTGGATGGTCGACTTCTTTATAAGGAATTTGGTTCAGCAAATGGGTAATACAATTAAGGCGTGCCTTCTTTTTATCATTTGCTGCAACCACCCACCAAGGCGCTTCGGGGATATGCGTACGTTCAAGCATAGTCTCTTTAGCCTTGGTATAGGCTTCCCATAAGCGACG
>CAJARE010000055.1 GCA_903944255.1 uncultured beta proteobacterium | reverse complement strand
TTTAATGGGTGGTTGCGATAAGACCACACCTGCACTGTTGATGGGTGCCATCAGCATGAACTTACCCACCATATTTTTGCCTGCAGGTCCAATGCTGCGCGGCGACTATCGTGGTCAGTTTTTAGGTAGCGGTAGTGATGTTTGGAAATATTGGGCTGAGCTACGCGCTGGAAATATCACTGAGGATGATTGGGCTGAAATTGAGAATGGTATTGCTCGTTCACCAGGTCACTGCATGACGATGGGTACAGCCTCAACGATGACGAGCACCGTAGAGGCCCTTGGCTTATCTTTATCTGGATATGCCTCCATACCAGCACCAGACTCTAGGCATGCGCAAATGGCCACTCAAACTGGCCGTCGCATCGTTGAAATGGCATGGGAAGATCTCAAACCTTCTGATATTTTGACTGCTGCCTCTTTTGATAATGCCGTGATGACTACCTTAGCTTTATCAGGATCTACTAATGCTGCCGTTCATTTGATTGCTTTATCAAAACGCGCTGGCTTTAACCTCACCTTAGAGCGCTTTGATGAATTGGCTCGTAAGATACCCGTTCTTGCCAATGTAAGACCATCTGGCAAGTATCTGATGGAAGATTTTTTCTATGCGGGCGGTTTGCGTGCTCTGTTAAAGCAACTGGGTAGCCTTCTGAGTCTCAAGGAAAAAACGGTTGATGGAAAAACCATCGGTGAACTCATCGCTCATGCAGAAGTATTTAATGATGATGTAATTCGCTCTATAGACAATGCCATGGTCAAAAGTGATGGCTTAGCGATTCTTAAAGGTAATCTTGCCCCAGATGGCGCAGTCATTAAGCCACCTGCTGCTGAAGGTCATCTCCTAAAGCACACTGGTAAAGCCGTGGTCTTTAAGAATTATGAAGACTTATCAGCTCGCATTGATTTGCCTGATCTAGAAATTGATGCCAACTCAGTGATCGTGCTTCAAAATGCAGGCCCCCAGGGCGCCCCTGGAATGCCAGAGTGGGGACAATTACCGATTCCTAAAAAGCTGCTAGAGCAAGGCGTGCGAGATATGGTTCGTATTTCTGATGCTCGGATGAGTGGCACGAGCTATGGCGCATGTGTATTGCATGTGACCCCTGAATCGTATATTGGTGGTCCATTAGCTTTTGTGCAAGATGGTGATCTGATTGAGTTAGATGTACCCGCGCGTAAATTAAATGTCTTAATTTCTGATGCAGAAATGTCTAAACGGAAGGCGGCATGGGTGGCTCCAGCGCCAAAATTTGAGCGTGGCTTTGGCAAGCTCTATCTCCAACATATTCAACAAGCTGATAAAGGCTGTGACTTTGACTTTTTGGAAACCCAAGTCAGTTCTGCCTCCTCAGGAGACCTAAAGGGCTCTGGCAAAACTGGCGAACCCGAGATTCATTAAATCCTGCAAAGAAGACTGCTGAGATATAAAATGATCTTTTGTTCCCTCTAATCAGTACTTATTTAAAGTTCACTATGCAAACAATCGATATTCGCAAACTTCTCAAAGATCCTAGTCTGTTTAAAGAAGAATCTTTCATCAATGGTAAATGGGTGAAGTCCGGGTCTGGTGCCACTTTCCCAATTAACAACCCTGCTAATAACGACATCATTGCGCAGGTTGCCAATCTTGATGCAGCTGATGCAGAAAAAGCAATTGCTGCTGCAAATGCAGCCTTTCCTAAGTGGAAAGGGATTACTGGTAAAGAACGTGCTGGTTTTATGCGCAAATGGTTTGATCTCATTTTGCAAAATAAAGATGACCTCGCTATTTTGATGACATTAGAGCAAGGTAAACCACTTGCTGAATCTTCTGGTGAAGTGGTTTATGGTGCCTCGTTTATTGAATGGTACGCAGAAGAAGCGAAACGAGTCTCAGGAACTATCCCCACCACGATCTGGGGCGATAAACGCTTTATGGTTCTCAAGCAACCGGTTGGTGTTTGCGTAGCAATCACACCCTGGAACTTCCCCAATGCCATGATTACTCGCAAAATTGCTCCAGCAATGGCAGCTGGTTGTACGATTGTGATTAAGCCTGCAGAGCAAACTCCTTTATCTGCTTTAGCTCTTGCAGAACTTGCCATTCGTGCTGGTATTCCAGAGGGTGTTGTGAATATCATCACTGCCGATGCTGATCGTTCTGTAGCCATTGGTAAGACGCTGTGCGCCTCTCCGATTGTGCGTCACCTCTCCTTTACAGGATCTACTGAAGTTGGTCGTATTTTGATGTCTCAGTGCGCACCCACCGTGAAGAAGCTTGGCCTTGAGCTCGGTGGTCATGCTCCCTTCATCGTCTTTGAAGATGCTGATATTGATGCAGCGGTTACTGGGGCAATCGCCTCTAAATACCGTAACTCAGGTCAAACTTGTGTTTGCGCCAATCGTATCTACGTTCACAAAAAAGTCCATGACGTGTTTGTAGAGAAGTTCTCTAAGGCTGTTCAAACCATCAAAGTGGGTAATGGCATGGACGCTGGTGTCTCTCAAGGTCCCTTGATTGATCAAGCGGCTCTTGAAAAAGTGGAGCGCCATATTGCCGATGCTCTTAGCAAAGGGGCTAAGCTGGTTACTGGTGGCAAGCCATCCCCTTTGGGTGGTACTTTTTATGAGCCTACTATTTTGGCAAACGTCTCTAGCAATATGCTCATTACTTATGAAGAAACCTTCGGTCCAGTTGCGCCGATTATTCCTTTTGAAAGTGATGATGAGGTTGTAGAGCTAGCGAATAACAGTCAATATGGTCTTGCCTCTTACTTCTATAGCCGCGATATCGGTCGCATCTGGAAGGTTGCTGAAGCCTTGGAGTACGGTATGGTTGGCGTGAATAGCGGCATCCTCGCGAATGAAGTCGTACCTTTTGGCGGAGTTAAGCAATCCGGCTTAGGCAGAGAAGGTAGTGTCTTTGGTATGGATGAGTACTTAGAGTTGAAATACGTTTGTATTACGCTCTAAATATTTTTCCTTCATTTTTTTCTATAGACTAAATCCCAAACACCGTGGCCTAGCTTGATGCCACGGTTCTCAAACTTAGTAGTAGGTCTATAGGCTGGTCTTTCAACATATCCTGCATGCATTGCTTTGAGTTGCTCAAGCGTGGGCTTAAATTCATTTGCAGACTGATCGAATTGGGCGATATCCGTCTCAATGAATGTCTCAATCTTGATCTGCTGACTAGAGATATTTTGCAAACTGGCTTCTGCATTGAGAACGAGCAGCATTTGCTCTGCATAGTTATGCCAGTCGGTTGCTAAATGGATGTAGCCCCCTGGCTTTAAGCGAGAAACCAGCAGCTTTACAAAACCAGCTTGTATCAGCCGGCGCTTGTGGTGACGCCTTTTATGCCAAGGATCTGCAAAGTAAATATGGATACCATCCAAAGCGTTTTCTGAAAGCATTTTCTCAAGCACTTCGACTGCATCATGCTGAATTAATCTGAGATTGGTGAGCTGGCCTTCGCCAATGAGTTTTAGAAGAGCGCCTACCCCAGGGGTATGCACTTCAATCGCTAAAAAATCATCGTCGGTTCGAAGTTCGGCAATTTTGGCAGTGGTCTCGCCCATGCCAAAACCAATTTCTAGAATCTTCGGTTTTATCGATCCTGCAAAAATTGCTGGAAGATCAATTGGCTCTTCTTGAAAAGGAATTAAAAATTGAGGGCCTAGTTGATCTATTGCGCGTTGTTGACCTGCAGTAGTTCTGCCCGCCCTTAAGACAAATGAGCGAATACGCTCAACTGGATGCGACAAGCTAAGCCAATACCTTCCTAAAGTAGGCAATAGTCTCTTTGAGGCCGTCTTCAAGATTCACTTTTGGCTCCCAACCCAACTTGGCTTTCGCTAACTCAATATTAGGTTGACGCTGCTTTGGATCATCTGAAGGTAGTGGCTCAAAAACCAATTTTGATTTACTTCCAGAGATCTTCAAAATAGTTTCCGCTAACTGCAACATCGTAAATTCACCTGGGTTACCAGTGTTGACTGGACCTGTGAAGCCCTTTTCAGAATTCATCATGCGAACAAAGGCTTCAATTAAATCATCTACGTAACAAAAGCTACGCGTTTGTTGACCATCGCCATAAATAGTGATGTCTTTGCCTTGAAGCGCCTGAACAATAAAATTACTGACCACTCGACCGTCTTGGGGATTCATGCGTGGACCATAAGTATTAAAGATACGCATCACTTTGATATCAAGACCGTGCTGGCGGTAATAGTCGAAGAACAGCGTTTCTGCGCAGCGCTTGCCCTCGTCATAGCAGGAGCGAATGCCGATGGGATTGACTCTTCCCCAATACTCCTCTGGTTGAGGATGCACCTCTGGATCACCATAAACCTCACTCGTAGAAGCTTGCAAAATACGAGCACGAGTCCGCTTGGCTAAACCCAGCATATTGATCGCACCATGGACACTCGTCTTGGTAGTCTGCACGGGATCATATTGATAATGTACTGGGGATGCTGGACACGCTAAGTTATAAATCTGGTCGGTTTCTACATACAGAGGAAAGGTAACATCGTGGCGCATCACTTCTAAATTGGTATTTGACAATAAGTGCGTTAAATTTTGCTTAGTGCCGGTAAAGAAATTGTCGACTACTAAAACCTCGTTCCCATCCTTGAGGAGTCTTTCAGTGAGATGTGAGCCTAAAAAGCCTGCGCCACCAGTAATGAGAATTTTCTTCATTTCGCTTATCTTTAATTAAAGTTCTACCAATTTTAACGGTTTGACTCGACTAGCTGTGAGGTGAATCCCAGCTAGCTGACCGATAGGCATAGATGATTTCAGCCAAAACACAGCCTAAAGAGGTCATAAAAGCGACTAATCCCAGAACAAACGTCCAAATGACATAAGCTGTATGTAAAGAACGTACCGCTCCCGCCTGGAAGAAAAAGAGCTCTAAAACTGTCAGTGAGATAAATAGGCCGCTTAAAACATCAAAAAAGATTGCTACGGTACAAAGACGACCTCGCATCTTTGCTTCATTCGCCTCCAGCAGCATTTGTTGACGGGCAGAATCTGAAAAATGGTGATCGCTATGCATTAATTTATTAATCGCACGCATGCGATCAACAGATCTTGCCAAGCGCGCTGAAATAGCATTAATCAAAGTGGCGACAGCGGTTAATAAAAAAACAGGTGCTAATGCCAGCTGAATATTATTAGTAATCGCGTCAATTGAGACATCCATATTGATTTCCTAAGGGGCTATCAGTTGATTAATGAGACCAAGCTATCAAACCTGTATAAGCTGTAATGAGTACCAACAAGCCAAATACAATTCGGTACCAAGCAAATGGTACAAAGTTATGGTGTCCAACATAGCGTATTAACCAGCGGACACAAATAAACGCAGAGATGAAGGCTGAAACAAAACCTACTGCAATCGCTAAGCTATAAGCGCCAGTAAAAGTGACCGGCGAATTCCAAAGCTTTAGAAACTCATAAGCCGTTGCACCACCAATGACTGGGATGGCTAGGAAAAAAGAGAACTCAGTAGCAACTACTCTGGGAATACCAAATAGCATGCCACCAATAATCGTTGCACCTGAGCGAGAGGTGCCTGGAATCAAGGCGGCACATTGAGCTAGGCCTACCTTTAGCGCATCTAATGGAGTGAGGTCATCAACCGCATGAATGGCTCTTTCTGAAGGGCTTAGATGAAGCTGACGACGTTCTGCCCAGAAAATCACAAGAGCCCCCACAATAAAAGCGGTTGCCACTGGAATAGGGGCAAATAAAACTTCTTTAATATATTTACCAAATAAGAAAGCTAAAGCCATGGCCGGAACAGAGGCAATCACTAGATTCAAGACAAAGCGCCTAGCTAGTGAGCTAGTCTTCAATGAAGTGATAACACTGATGAGCTTATGTCGAAATTCCCAACACACTGCCAAGATCGCGCCGAACTGAATAATGACTTCAAACGCCTTACCTTGTTCGTCATTAAAGTCCAATAAATCCCCGACCAAAATCAGGTGCCCCGTACTAGAGATGGGCAAAAACTCTGTTAAGCCCTCTACTATCCCCAGAATTACCGCTTTAGCTAACAAAATTAGATCCATGGGTTAAATTTTATAGGTATCCAGGCAAGATTTAGAGTATTTGGCAAAATAGCTCGTAAATGAGCAATTTGGATAAATTAGCCTTAAACTGCATGGCACATAAAAAGCATTTGAATTACATGACCAGAAGCCGCCCTCTACCCTCTCAGATAACAGCAATTAGCTTAATCCTGGGTCAAGCGCTGGCTTTTGGATGGGGTTCGACAAACGCTTGGGCACAAAGTGCCAATGGGGCACCACCCTCTTTACCCTCCAAAGTAAGCGTTCAATCACTGACTGGTATTGATCAACCGCCACAGTTCATTGCAAGACCTAAGGCTGCTATACCAGACCAAGCTACTCCTTCCTATATCAATGCAGATAGTTCAGCCTCTACAGATAAAAATCGATTAACTGACTTGATCACTCTATATCAAGAGGCTGCCTTTAGTGATCCCGTTTTAAATGCTGCTCGCTCTAATTATCAGGCTAGTAAAGAGCTGTATTGGCAAGGCCTGTCGCTCTTACTTCCACAAGCCAGTGCAACTCCAGGCGGTACGCGTTACTTCCAGCATGGTCAAGGAACAACAGTCGTTGCTCCTGGCATTGGTAACTCACGTGTGTTTGATCAAAAAAATTACACTGTCACTCTCACACAACCCATATTCAATCTCACAGCCCTTGAAGCATTTAAGCAAGGTGATTTAAATACTAGACTTGCTGACATGCGCTTTTATTTGGCTCAGCAAGATCTAATTATTCGGGTATCTCAGGCTTATTTTGATGCCCTAACAAGTCAAGACAATGTTGAACTCTATCGCCATAAAAATTGGGGGGTCAAACAACAACTTGAAATTGCGCAAGCTAAATTTGATGCTGGTCTTGCAACGATAGTCGATGTCAATACGGCCCAGGCTGCCTTGGATTTATCCAATTCTCAATTAATTACAGCTCAAGCGAGTTTAGTAGTGACGCGGGGTGTTTTAGAGCAGTTGGTTGGCCACCCAGTTGGTGCTTTGAGACCTCTCAGTAAAGAGGTAAGGATCGATGGCGTCCTTAAGGATCCTCGCTCGAAGAATAAAGATGCTAAAGATATTCCCATTACAGATAGTGTCAATCCACAACTACCTCCAGGCCAAACCTTGGATGACTGGATTAAACAAGCAGAGGCAGCAAACTTTAATGTCTTGGC
>CAJARE010000054.1 GCA_903944255.1 uncultured beta proteobacterium | reverse complement strand
TAGCGAATTGATTATCTCGCAAAGATGCCGTGGATAAACTCCTTTTGAGGCGAGCGCTGCATGCGAGGAATAACTAGGCAATTACTAGCACCTTTCCACAGTAGGCAGAGACTTATAAAAAAGACTTCGATGGCATTGCCTAAGGAGGGCTTGATAAGACCCAGCCTTTGTCGCTGCTCTCTGCTATTTGGCTTCATTTCGCCTCCTTTTAAAATGATTAAGTCGCTGATTTTGCTCAAGAAAGTGCCAATTCGTTTTGCGAAATAGCACTTTTCCCCCTAAGCTCAGCCGTCAACATCTTAATCAGATGCCCCTCACCTGATCAAGTGCCTAAGCCAATGTGTTTGGTATTACCGTATAGCGAGCACCTGATAGTAATAATTACCTAGCATTTGATCTGCTCTAATTGAGCTCTGATCGCCTGCCCTACCTTTATATAAGAGTGCTGTTCACGCATATATACGGCGGCACGGTGGCCCAATTTCTCCCTAAGAGTACTATCAGAGGCCATTTTCTGCATTTTTTCTGCGGCCACCTCAATATCCGGCTCAGCCCACAACTGATCTTTTCCATTAGGATAGGCTCCAGCGGGAACTGGTACTAGCGTATAAGGGACTAACATCGAGTTAGTGGAATTCATGAACTCGGTACTGCCAGAGTATCCGGTAGCAATGGTGGGCTTTCCTAGATACATGGCTTCAGCGAGCCCTAAACCCAGCCCTTCAGCTCTATGCAGAGAAATGTAGCAATCACTTGAACGAATTAAGCCCCGCATTTCATCTTGGGTGAGGTGCCCATCCCAAATTTCAATGCGTGAATCTTGATCAATTAATGCTTCTAGATTTTTTCTCAATTGCGAATAGTGGCTGCCATTCATCGTTTTGAGTATTAACCTCACAGTATGATCCCCTACTGGAAATGCCTGCTTAAACGCCTTGATGGTGGCCTGGGGATTTTTTCGCTCAGGAATGGAGTTGAAATCAAAACTAAAGATAAACGTAAATTCCTTGGGGTTTAAGCCAAAGTACTTTTTATTCATCGATTCAGGAGGCAAATCAAATTCGAGTGGAAAAGGAATTTTGACGACCTTCTTGCCACTTTTTCTCATCGCCTGGGCAATAAATTCGGTGGCTACCCAAATCTCATCGACCAGATGGGTAGCGTACTGCCACGTCTGTGGAAAATTCTCTAACTCCCAAAACCAATAGCCAATGTTGTAGGTCTTAGCCCATTCCGGATAAGTCACCCATACGGGCAGGCGATACAGCATATCGGGATTAACGCAAATGAGATTAATCGGGTACTGGCAACGATCGCGCACATCTGCATCCAATGCATTATTTGATTGCTTGCTCGTGATTCTGACCTGAAATTGGCGGACCACTAAAGGGATGAATGCTGCCTTAGCTGCAAAAGCCATCGAGCGCATAGCTTGTCCTAAGCCCAACTCCCCTTTGGAATAGCCAATAAAGTTCACCCCCAACTCTTGCCCTGCTAACTTTGGCCTAGAGCGCGAAACCATGGAAAAGCCTAGATTGGCCAAGCGATAGCCCACAGGCTCGAGCGCCGTTTTGATTTTCTTTAAGAAAGATCGCACCCGAGACTTCATCGCACAGATCGTCTTTTTAAAATTAGCTGCATGGGTACTACAACAATCCATTTCATGGGCAGTCAGACCTTTCCTAGCAGCGCCGCGAGAAAGAAGCCCACATTATTTATCCTAGTTTGACGATATACCCCACTTTGCTTGAGTCCCACCAAGCGAGGTACTAGGGATAGCTTTCGCGCTACTGCAAACTGCTTAAAAATCTTCTGATTATCAAGGGTCAGCATATGTTGCATAGGACCTAATGCGGCAATATGGCGCTCATTCCAATTGGCAAAGCGCCCGCCAAACAGTTTTTTAATTCGCATCACCTGCGACTTTAAGCTGGTATTCATCCCCCACAGGTTATTGGGGTGCTGGCGATACCGAACACTGGGAGTCTGATCAAATAAAACTTTGCCTTCCATCCCGGTAACTAGCATATAGGTCCACCAATCGTGCAGATCAATGTCGACCTGAGGGCCAGCTTGTACTAAAAGCTGGCGCGCCGCATCATTAAACACCATCGTATTACCGCTAGCGATGTTCTGTACTAATGCATTGGCAAATACCGCTGGCCTTGCATACGGCAGAGATAAACCCAAAGGGTAATTATCTTGATCCACATACTGCGTACGAGAGCAATATAGCGCTGGAACATCGCTAGGCACCGAAGCTAAGAATCGGGCCGCGCGCTCTAACTTATCGTCTAGCCAAATATCATCTTGATCACAGTAGGCATAGGCATCTGCTTTTAAATTGGGATGGCAAACCATCGAGAGAAAATTACGGGCAAAACCTTGTTGGGGACCTTGCACTTGTTGCACCTTACTCTTACCCACTGTATTTGCAAAAGCATCAATCATGGCCATGGTCTCATCATTAGAGCCATCATCTGATGACAATACCGTCCAATCGATATGGGTTTGTCTCTTGATCGAATCGAGCTGTTCTTGCAGATAAGGGGTACCGTTATAGGTCGCCAACAAAATTGCAATCTGCATCTCTTAGATGATTTCTATCGGAGGGTGTATTGCGTGTCGCCTAGAACAAGTGGGTTTTACTCTCCTGCACAGAGATTTGGCAAGGCTCACTGATCCCCTTCGTGATGGACCCCAATTCACTATTAAGGCAATTCCGCTCGGTGTAAAAAATCAGCATAGGCGCAAGTCAAGCCCGCTTCTAAATTCACCAACGGTTTCCAACCCAAGCGATTGAGCTTTCCCGAGTCCATCCATTTACGGGGAGAGCCATCGGGCTTGCTAATATCAAAACAAATCTGACCTTCGTAGCCCACCGCTTTTCCCACCGCAAAAGCCAGATCGGCAATCGTGACATCCGATCCATAACCTACATTAATATGATTTTGCATCGGTAGCGTTTGCTCATCAAAAATGGCTTTGTCTAATTGCATCACAAAGACCGATGCGGCGGCCATATCGTCCACATATAAAAATTCCCGTTTGGGCGTACCCGTTCCCCAAATCACCACCTCGGGTGCATGGGCTAGCTTGGCTTCGTGGAATCTTCTAATCAACGCCGGTATGACATGACTATTTTCAGGGTGATAGTTATCGCCAGGGCCATAGAGGTTCGTTGGCATGACTGAGCGGTAGTCAATGCCGTGCGAGTTTCCATATTGGCGGTTATAGCTTTCACACATTTTGATGCCGGCAATCTTGGCAATAGCATAAGGCTCATTGGTGGGTTCTAACTTACCCATCAGCAGCGCTTCTTCGGTCATCGGCTGGGGAGCCAGTTTAGGGTAAATACAGCTGGACCCTAAAAACAAGAGCTTTTTAACTCCATGCATAAATGCTTGATGAATCACATTGTTCTGCACCATCAGATTGTCGTAAATAAACTCTGCTGGAAAGGTATTGTTGGCATAAATACCGCCTACTCGGGCCGCCGCCAAATAGACTTGATCTGGCTTTTCTGTGGCAAAAAAATCCGTCACTGCAGCTTGATTACATAAATCCAGTTCCTGATGTGTTTTACCAATAATATTGGTAAACCCTTGCGATCTTAAAGTGCGCTCAATGGCTGAGCCCACCATCCCGCGATGGCCTGCAATATAGATCTTTGGGTTGAAGGAATCGGTCACCGGGCCTTGGTCTTATTGATGTTTAATCAATTGATTTTTATTTTGAAC
>CAJARE010000053.1 GCA_903944255.1 uncultured beta proteobacterium | reverse complement strand
CCATTTGGAACATGAGCCATTGGAGCACTTCATATTTTCCGCGAGTAGAGGTGGGTAAGAATTTGCCAGTTTTTGCTGCAAGATACAAGAGAATGGCTCCAGATTCAAAAATACTGATTGGTTTTCCATCAGGCCCATTGGGATCAACCAGCGCGGGGATTTTATTATTCGGACTGATTTTTAAAAAATCAGCAGCAAATTGATCGCCCGCCCCAATATTAATTGGGTGTGCAAGCCAGTCTTGATTGAGTCTATAGCCACATTCCTCAAGCATGATATGAACTTTATGCCCATTGGGGGTAGGCCAACTGTAGACGTCGATCACATCTGAATTGAATTTCTGTTTTTTCATTGCATCTTCCATTTTCTATAGTTGTTGTAAGCGCTCTAAGGCATTCGCTAATGTTTTTTCTTGCTTGGCAAAGCAAAACCGAATGACACCAGATTCTGTAGGATGTTCATAAAAAGCAGAAACTGGAATGGCAGCTACCCCAACATCTTTAGTGAGCCATTGACAAAAGTCTGCTTCATTGAAGCTTGCTTGGGGAATATTTAATTTTGAATAATCAACACACTGAAAATATGTTCCCGGTGTCGGTAATAATTTAAAACCAGTTTTTTCTAAGCCTGCCCTAAAAAAATCTCGCTTTGTTTGATAAAACTGGGGCAGATTTAGGTAGTGTGTTGCGTCCGATAAATACGTGGCTAGTCCGTATTGCATCGGTGTGCTGACAGTAAAGACGTTAAATTGATGGACCTTGCGAAATTCTTTACTAAGGGCAGCGGGCGCAGCTACATAACCCACTTTCCAACCTGTCACATGATAGGTTTTGCCAAAACTCGAAATCAAAAAACTTCTAGCGGCTAAGGTCGAATGAGAAGCGATGCTGTGATGCTTGGCGCCGTCATAAACCATATGCTCATAGACTTCATCACTCAGAATCAATGCTGATGTGTCTTGTACTAAAAGCGCTAAGCGATCTAAGTCAGCCAGATTCCAAACCATACCAGTTGGATTGTGTGGCGTATTAATAATCAGAAGTCGAGTTTTGGAGTTGAGTGCGCTTGTGAGTGCATCCCATGGAATTTCATATGAACTAACTTGTCCATTACCGTCGCGCACTGCTTGCAAAGAAACAGCGATGACTTTACCGCCAGCTAATTCTATAGAGGGCCTATAACTATCATATGCAGGCTCGATGATCACGACTTCGTCGCCTGGGCTGACGCAAGCGAGTATGGCTGTCAAAATGCCTTGGGTAGCACCTGCAGTTATGGTGATCTCTGTATCAGGATCGTACTCATGCTGGTATAGATTTTTAATCTTTTGTGAGATTTCATAACGCAATTCTGAAACACCAATCATTGGGGGGTATTGATTGTGATCAGCTAGCATTGCCTCATTGACGTTTGAAATGAGTTTTCGATCACAAGGGAAGTCAGGAAAGCCCTGACCTAAATTGATTGCCTGATGCTCAGTAGCCAGAGCAGACATGACCGTAAAAACCGTGGTTCCTACATTAGGTAGGCGACTTGGAAATGGTGGACTAAGGTCTTGCTTTTGGTTCATAGAAAGGATGCGTTAGGATTTAAGGCAGAGTAATCTTGTTATCGCTAGAATGGAAGTAATTCATAGACAAATTGTGCCATGCTGATCGTTCTCTCTCCTGCTAAATCATTAGATTACAAGACCCCAGTCCAGGTGAAGGCGCCCACCTTACCTGAGTTTGTTGCCGAATCAGCCAAGCTGATCAGCGATCTGAAGAAACTATCTCCTCAGCAGGTAGCCCAATTAATGGGTTTATCTGACCAATTAGCCGCTTTGAATGTGGGTCGCTATCGTGATTGGTCGTCAAAATTTACTGCGGCCAATAGCAAGCCTGCCATTTATGCCTTTGATGGGGATGTTTATGATGGATTTGATGTCAAGTCACTCAATGCCAAGGCGCTTGATTTTGCCCAAGACCATGTTCGAATCCTATCTGGTTTATATGGGGCCCTCAGGCCTTTGGATTTGATGCAAGCTTATCGCCTCGAGATGGGAACCTCTTTAAAGAACGCCCGTGGTAAGGACTTATATGCATTTTGGGGTAGCAGGGTGACTGATTCTCTAAAGAAAGTCTTAACAAAGGATAAAAAGCCCGTATTGTTGAACTTGGCCTCAGAGGAGTACTTCAAGGTCTTGCAGCCCAAAGAGCTAGGTTGTCCAGTGATTGCGCCAGTGTTTCAAGATGCAAAGGATGGTAAGTACAAAATCATTTCTTTTTATGCAAAGCGAGCTCGTGGTCTGATGGCTCGTTATGTTGTGGAGAATCGTATTAGTGATCCCGCTGACCTAAAAGGTTTTAACTTAGATGGTTATCGATATTATGCGGCCGATTCTAAGGTGGATAAGCCAGTCTTT
>CAJARE010000052.1 GCA_903944255.1 uncultured beta proteobacterium | reverse complement strand
TTGAGCTGCATGATAAAAAGCAATTTGAACTGATTGGTATTTCATTTGGGCCCAATCAAGATGATGAAATGCGGATACGTCTTCAACAATCGTTTGATCAATTGATTGATGCCAGCACTATGTCTGATATTGAGATTGCGCAGCTGAGTCGTGATTTGAAGATCGATATTGCGGTGGACTTAAAAGGCTTTACGCAGAACTGCAGAACCGGAATTTTTGCTTATCGTGCAGCGCCCATCCAGCTTAGCTATTTAGGCTATCCCGGCACAATGAGTACGAATTACATAGATTATTTGATTGCTGATCAAACCTTGATCCCCCAAGAGACTCAACAGGCTTACTCAGAAAAAATTGCTTATTTACCTAATAGCTATCAAGCTAATGATCGTAAAAGAGTGATCTCAGACAAACGGTTTACAAAGGGAGATCTTGGTTTGCCAGAGCAAGGCTTTATCTTTTGCTCCTTTAATAACAACTACAAAATATTGCCAGCTACTTTTGAGATCTGGATGCGAATTCTCAAAGCAGTAGACGGTAGCGTACTGTGGTTGTATGAAGATAACGCAGCAGCAGCCGATCACTTGCGACAAGAAGCAGAAAAAAGAGGAGTTCATCCTAGTAGATTGGTGTTTGCAAAAAGAATGCCGCTAGCCGAGCATTTAGCGCGTCACCAACTGGCCGATCTATTTATTGATGCATTCCCCTGTAATGCCCACACCACTGCGAGTGATGCACTTTGGGCTGGATTGCCTGTGTTGACTTTGATGGGCAATTCTTTTGCAAGCCGCGTAGCAGCAAGCTTGCTCAAGGCAATTGAATTGCCAGAACTCATTACAAGCACTCCACAAGCTTATGAGGCCTTGGCAATTGAGATTGCAAAGAACCCAGCAAAGCTTGCAGCGCTTAAGCAAAAGCTAGCAAGTAATAGGCTGACAACCCCCTTATTTGATACCCCCCAATTTACAAAAGATCTTGAGCGGTCATATGTTCAGATATATGAACGGTATCAGGCTGGTTTACCCCCAGAACATATATTTGTATAGTCAAAAATCAATTCTTCTTATTGACACAATAGTTTCGATATTTTTATATCAATTCCATTGGGTTAATATTCAATAATGAATCCACAAATCGGCTTTCTTTTAAATAAATCGCTTGAAGCACTTAGAGGCTCTAATTTAGATTTGGCAGAGTTATATTTAAAGCAAGCAAAAAGCTTACAAGCTAGTAACCCCCATGTTCTTAGGCTTCTTGGGGTTATTTATGCCCAGCGCACGCAATATACCGAAGCCCTGAAATACTTTAACGATTCTCTCAAAGCTCTCCCCAAGAATGCATTAGCTTTAAGTAACCTCGGTAATGTATTACTTCAGCTGAAAGAGTACAACAAAGCTCTAGATGCTTACGATAAGTCATTAAAAATAGACGCAAAATATGAGGAGGCTTGGTCTAACAAAGGTAATGCCCTTTATGAACTCAAGCGTTATGAAGAGGCAATTACTTGTCTCGATAAAGCCCTCAGTCTCAATCCAAATTATGCTGAGGCTTGGTCTAATAAAGGTAATGTATTTAATGAGCTCAAGCGTTATGAGGAGGCGATTGCTTGTCACGACAGAGCGCTCAATCTCAATCCAAATTATGCTGAGGCTTGGTCTAATAAAGGCCATGTATTCAATGAGCTCAAGCGATATGACGAGGCGATTGCTTGTCACGATAGGGCACTCAGCCTAAAGCCAGATATTCCTTGGGGCTACGGTGATTTACTTCACACAAAGATGAGGGTATGCAGCTGGTCTGGCTTTGAAAGCTCTTTAGAAAATATTGCGCATAGAATTTTGGCAAATGAAAAGGCTACTAACCCTTTACCGCTGCTATGCATCACTGACAATGCTTTATTGCATCAAAAATCTTCTGAAATTTACATCCAATCAAACTATGCATTTAACTCTGTTTTAGGGCCTATTCAAAAGCGTTCAGGGAATCAAAAAATCCGCATTGCTTACTTTTCAGCTGATTTTCATAATCATGCTACAGGGTATTTAATGGCTGAACTTTTTGAACTGCATGATAAAAATCAATTTGAACTAGTCGGCTTTTCATTTGGTCCCATCGCAAGCGATGAGATGCGCCAGCGGATAGAAAAGTCGTTTGACCAGTTTATTGAGGTAGGTAATCAATCAGATATGGAAATCGCCCAGCTAATTAGAGACCTCAATATCGATATTGCCGTTGACTTAAAGGGTTTTACACAAGATTCAAGAACTGGAATCTTTGCCAATCGTGCCGCACCCATTCAGGTGAACTACCTTGGTTATCCAGGAACCATGGGTACTGATTACATGGATTACATCATTGCTGATAAAACCTTGATACCAGAAGGAACGCAGCAGGCCTACTCAGAAAAGATTGCCTATTTATCTAATAGCTATCAGGTCAATGATAGGAAGCGTTTTATTTCAGATAGGCAATTTACAAGGCAGGAACTAGGACTGCCTGAGAATGGATTTGTATTTTGTTGTTTCAATAATAATTTCAAGATACTTCCTGCAACTTTTGCCGGGTGGATGCGAATACTGCAGGCGGTTAAGGGGAGTGTTTTATGGCTATTCCAAGATAATCCTTGGGCAGTCGAGAATCTCAAACAAGAAGCTTTAAATCATGGAGTTGATCCCAGCAGACTTGTTTTTGCTGAGCGAATGCCCTTATCAGAGCATTTAGCACGTCATCGACAGGCAGATTTATTTCTTGATACGTTTCCTTACAACGCCCACACCACCACTAGTGATGCCTTATGGACTGGATTGCCTGTGCTGACTTTAATGGGTAACTCCTTTGCAAGCCGCGTAGCAGCAAGCTTATTAAATGCAATAGGATTACCAGAATTAATTAGTAATAGCCAAGAAGAATATGAGGCCTTAGCTATAGAGTTAGCCAGTAATCCACAAAAACTCATAGCCCTCAAACAAAAACTAGCGAGCAATAAACTGACAACGCCATTGTTTGATACGCCCCAATTTACAAAAGGTCTGGAGCGAGCCTATGTACAGATGTATGAAAGGTATCAGGCAGATTTACCGCCCGATCATCTATTGGTTGAATAAAATAATCCTACCAATAATGAGGCCTCCTAAGCCCTAGTTTGGAACTCAGAATAGATTTATTTCTTATTTCTAGTATTATTTTCAAAGGATTGTATTTTTTACTTTATGTGAGTTAATTAGGAAGATCATGTTAATGAAAAAGTTATTAGTTTTGCCTATTTTATTTTTTAGTATTTCCTGTTTTGCAGATGTTTACACTGGAACATTTCAACTTACTAATAGAAGTGTTGTCCTGAAATACTCATTTGATGCATCAAATAAAAATAATTTAAAGGGCACTCTTGAGGCTTTTAGATCAAATCGAATGACTCCCTGCTGGCAAGGAGTTAGATCCATTGACGGCTCTAAAATTGATGGCGTAGATGTTGTATTGATTGCCGCACCTACTTCTGCGCAAGAAGCTATGAGTTGTGAGGTCTTCCAGTTCGAAGGTAAGGCTGAAGGAAACAAATTTATTGGTAAGTTTACATTCGGACAAAATGTGAGTGATGTTGTCTTAACCAAAGAGAAGTAATCCACTGCTATCTTTTGAACTGGGGTTCACAGAAGGTAAGCTTGTAGATGGATTCAATATTTTCGGTCTTGAGTCTACAGACTATTTTGTTACAGACCTTCACCCTAATTTAGGGGGATATACAAAAATAGTAAGAGGTATAGATCTAACAATTCAATAGTTAAAGTAGGCCGGATTTAGACCCAAAAGAGTTAATTTTTAGGCGCCCAAAACTCAGTTACCCAAGTTTGCCCGCCCGTTTGCAGATCAATAGTCTCTAACTTAAAGTAATGAGCTTCTAAGATCGATTGAGGAATCATGGGATGGAAGTCTTTTGTGATTGCAATCAACTTAAATTCCTTTTGTGCAATTTTACTTTCAATGCCCTTGAAGTATTGATCAAAGGTGCTGAAATAATCGTATCTTCTAGGTAGTAATATATCGAGTAATGCTGATGGAGTATCTAGTCCGACATAATATTCTGCATGTCCGTTATCTAAAAGAATAGATTCGCCCATTATTGGTGCCAAGATGGGGCTAGAAATTAATTTAGGACCCTTAGTATTTGTAATGATTTGATTAGCGAAATTCCACTTTTGTAAAGCCTGTTCACTATATATTGGTCGATAGCTGAGTAGTTCACCATGAAAAATACTAAAGATCAGGATTGCGACGATGAAAAAAACTCTTACAACTGTCGATCTTAGTTTGGATAAGGAAGTCAATCCAATAATGATGAGTGCAGGTAAAGCTAATTGATAGTGATAACTTAAGAATGATCCAGTGTTAAAGCCTAGGGGAATTAAGCACAATGCAGCAATCAATAAAACCCAGAGATATAAATTCTCACCCTGGTTGTAAGTAATCTGCTTTCTTACTCTTCTCCAAAGGTAAATCAAGAGAAGGATGATGAGGGGCCAATACTGATTGAAAAAGAGGATCAATTGACTTCGAGCATGACCCCAGCCACCTCCCACCGAATAAAACTGAGCGAGTATAGCGGCATAGAAATAAGCTGGAAAGATATAGCTTATGAGCACTATGGATAGGATCAAAATACCTAAGAAGAGCAGTCCATAGATTAGCGCTTTCTTAAGTCCTGAGTTTGAGATGAGAAAAAGAAAGACGGGGGCAAAGATATAAAGAAAATATTGTTTTGTATAGAAAGCAAGAACGGTTCCCAATGCTGCCAGCAGAATGGAGGACAGGCTTTGAGATTTTCTAATTTGAAATAAAACGAGTAAGACGATTAACAATCCGCAGGAAGCAGGATTTAGTATAAATACTGAATTGGTTGCAGACCCCGTCCAAAGGGCTGCAGCAAAACCGAGAATGGCTGGAAATAATTGCCCACTTAATTTATACACTTCAGAAGCGATGATCACAGCTGTCAGGACAATGCAGGTACAGACGAAAAATTTCGTAACTAAGAAGATATCAACGTGAAGAATCCAGCTTAAGCCTCCCGCTAAAAGTGGAAAAATTAGGCCATAAATATAGAAAAAGGGTGGGCCAACTGAAAATGAATAGGGTGAAGACTGATCAAAGAGTGAATTACTCAAATTAATACCGCTCCAATCCCGATATTCAGTTGGGATAGGATAATAAATGAGATGAAAGCACTGAAAAATCCAAAAGCCAATAAAGTAGAGTACTAACACTAGAAAAAATTGCTGTGATCTAGTGAATGACTTAGATTGATCGATGATTTTTTTTAGCATATGGCGTTCTATAACAGATATTCAACTCTTTTGAAGAGCGCTATTTCCTAAGCGAATAAAAACTTGTATCAATTTTCAAATCTTAGAAAAATAATTCGGGATAGACATAATACTAATGCAATAAATAGAATAAAGAAATATAGTGAATAAAAAGGCATACTATATTAAATTTCTCAAGCATCCAAATCCTGTCGGCTACCAGAAAATTGAAAGTTGCGTAGAAAAAGTAATGCTTGAATTAAATTAGGCATCCTTTGCTCAGGTCGATACGATCGATTGTTTGACTCCAGATGGCTCATAACCATTCTTTATTAATTAGCATGTGCATTGTTGCTGCCTGATTTGTAGCAAGTCACGTTAATTGAATCAGAATTCTGTATGATTTGGTCGAAATGAGTGCCTC
>CAJARE010000051.1 GCA_903944255.1 uncultured beta proteobacterium | reverse complement strand
CATTAATTTGATTTTCATTTTTTGGTTCTTTCGTTATTTTATTAAGAATCGTTAATGGCTCTTAGGTCGATCCTAGCAGTTTTAACTATTTCATTAAGAGTATTTGCCCCCCTATAAACTGAACTGCTGTCAATTTAGGTCCACTACCAAAGAGAGTTTTTCTATAGTAAATCATTGCAGCAACATGGGTTGATTTTGTATTATTTGGGGTACTTGGGTTTGGGGTGCTGGTGGTCTGTAACCTAAAGCACTATGCGGCCTGACTTGGTTATAGTGTTTCACCCACTCTCCCACGATGATCTGAGCTTCTTTTAGGCTATAGAAGATTTCTCCATCAAGCAGGTTGTCTCTGAAGGTGCCATTAAAGCTTTCACAAAAGCCATTTTCCCAAGGGCTCCCTGGTTCAATGTAGGCTGTCTTTACTCCAATGCCAGATAACCAATTGCGCAGCTCTTTAGCAATAAATTCTGGGCCATTATCTGAGCGGATGTGCTCGGGGATGCCGTGAGTAATCATGGCATTCGCTAGTTGTTCAATCACTTGGATTGAGCCAATTCGTCTAGCGCAGTGGATCGTTAAACACTTTCTACTGAACTCATCGATCAGGGTGAGCATCCTGATCTTGCCACCATAAGCGTCCCTGATAAAGACAAAGTCATAACTCCAAACATGATTGGTATGAGTAGCTCGCAACCTCATACAACTGCCATCGGAGAGCCAGAGTCTGCCTCTAGGAGCTTGCTTTTGTGGGATCTTCAGACCTTCCTCTCGCCAGATACGAGCAACCTTGGCAGTAGTCGCTTGTCCCCAGCCGCTATTACGCATCATCCCGGCAATAAAGCGATAACCGTAACGGCCATAGGTGCTCGCCATCCGGATGACTTCGGCTCTCAGGGGCTCTTCGTCATCCCTGGGGAGAGGCATATAGCGATAAGCGGCTCTCGATAGCCCCACTAAACTGCAAGCAGTCCGCTCAGAGACTTTGTACTGATCCATGAGCAGCTGCGCTGCATTTTTACGCCTAGTAGGGCTTAGAAGTTTCCCTTAATGACTTCCTTGAGCATGACTTCTCGTAGCGATAAGTCCGCTACGAGCTTCTTGAGTCGGGTATTTTCCAGTTCCAGATCTTTGTACTTCTTTGCCTGATCGACCTTCATGCCGCCATACATTTTTCTCCAGCGATAGTAGCTTTGCTCAACCGTACCCACTTCTTTACAGGCTTGGGCGAGGGTTTTGCCATTACTGGTTAATACATCGATTTGACGCAATAAGGTGACAATTTGTTCGGGTTTAAGACGTTGGCCTTTTGCCATATTTAGCACTCCTTTAGGGTGAAGATTATCAAAAATCCTCTCTTTTGGAGTGGTACTAAAAATCAGGTCAGTTCACGCCTCCGCGGCCCGATAGCAGGGCTGCATCCTCCACCCGTAGTTGAGCTTTCGCAATATGGGAGTCTTCCCTTTGTTCAGGCTGGCTCGGAAAAACAGGGTGGGATTCATGCATGCCAAAAGTCTAGGCTAGGGCACTGGGGATTCCATTACCTTGAAGTGCGGTGATTTACCCTAGAGTCTTTTTTGTTGCAGCGTTGATTAGGTGTGCTAGGGATAACCCGAAGATTTTTGCTATTTTCGTCGACAACATCTCGGTTGCGCGCTAGTTGGTAATCGGCCACGTTGGTCAGGACATGCTAGCGAATTTCATGTGCGTCGAAGACCTGCAGACTGACCCACGACTATGTTTTCTGCAAAATTGGAAAATATGTTGCGCGCGCTTTGGATTGCATAGTTGCAATGGCTTTTTGCACTACCTGCTCATGCATAAGCTGCTTAGGTAGCTTATTTTTCTTCAAGTAAAAGCTTACTGTTGCATTGACTTCTGGGGGAATTGGCTGGCAGGAACTATGTTGAGCATGTTGTACCGTGAAGTCAAGGTACAACAAGGCAAGTGTGACTTGCTCCGCGTGAAGTTCGACTTGCTTGACCTCCTGTCGTATCAGATCGAGCAGTGGCGACGGAATCACGAT
>CAJARE010000050.1 GCA_903944255.1 uncultured beta proteobacterium | reverse complement strand
GAACTTTCCGAAAGATCACCTTGCCGTTAATCAAGCCCGCTTTGCTGACAGGTCTTATGTTCGCATTTGCACACTCGATGACCACTCTTTCTCCGATTATCTTTATCACCACTCCGGAGACACCCATCATGACCCATAAGATTTTGGCAGAAGTTGACTCTGGACGTTTTGGTAATGCTTTTGCCTTCTGTACCTTGTTAATTTTCATCGTTTTATCTGTGATGGGCGTTATAAACCTGTTAGTACGTGGCAAGTCAACAAACTCTGTCAACACTCCGATTGTGAGGGCTTAAGAAATGGACCAGACTGTGAATGATTCAATGAGTTCGAGTAACTTGCAGCTACGAAATCTTACAAAGGTTTTTGGCCAGGGAAATGAGAAGGTCACCGCTGTTGACTCGATTAATCTGGATATCAATCCAGGTGAATTCATCACCTTCCTCGGACCATCTGGTTGTGGCAAGACCACCACGCTTCGAATGATCGCTGGTTTTGAGACACCAACTGCAGGTTCAATTCTTCTAGATGGGCAAGATATGTCTGCCCTTACTCCAGATAAGCGACCAATGGGCATGGTCTTCCAGTCATACGCACTCTTTCCACATATGAGTGTGTATGAAAATGTTGCATACGGTCCAAAGACAAAGAAAATGCCTGCAGCACAGATTAAGGCAGAAGTATCAGCGGTGTTGGATTCTATGAGTCTTACATCAATGGCTAATCGTGCCCCAAATCAATTATCAGGTGGTCAGCAGCAGCGCGTTGCTCTTGCTCGAGCTATGGTGCTGCGTCCTCGAGTTTTACTCTTTGATGAGCCACTGAGTAACTTGGATGCAAAGCTGCGTGCACAGATGCGTATTGAAATTCGCGAAGTTCAGCAGCGACTTGGTATCACAAGCATTTTTGTCACACATGATCAAGATGAGGCAATGAGTATCTCTGACCGCATTGTGGTTATGCGTAATTCAAAGATCGAGCAGGTTGGATTGCCAGCCGAGATTTACTTGCGCCCCGCTTCAGTTTTCGTTGCTGACTTCATCGGTATATCTAACTTCCTTGAGGTCGCTTCAGTTAAAGCCTCATCTGCTGGAATGGCCAAGGTCACTGTTCTTGGTAAAGAGTTTGATGTTCCAGCCCATCAAGGTTCACTTACGACAAAGAGTATTTTGTTGATTCGTCCTGAATCAATCCGTGTAAAGAAGGCTCAAGCGTCAAACCAAACAATCTCAGGGGTGCAGGGCCGCGTCAAGCAGGTAGTTTTCTATGGCGAGCATGTTGAGTACCGCATTGAAACGGAACTTGGCGTAATCATCGCTGTAGTTTCAGATCCAAAATTTGATGAGATTGTTAAGGTCGGTGAGTTTGCTGAGTTCTCATTTGATCCTATGCGCTCTTGGCTTTTACCTGCCGACACTCACTAGGACTAAGTCAGGGCTTTAAAACAATACGAATTGGGTTGCCGACCTTATTAGCTAACTTATTTAAGGCCTCTGCAGCCTCTTCTAGCGGCATAACCTCAGTGACAGATTGAGATAAATCTAGTTTTCCTTGGCGTGCAAACTCAATGAGCTCTCGCACATGATGATCTTCTGATCCATAGTGACCCATGATCTGGGTGCGCATGTAGGTAAAGGCCATGTCATTAGGAATCACAATAGGTTCATTAGCAATACCAATAATTACTAGCCGGCCTTGCTCACCAAGAAGAGAGAGTGCTTGTTTTCTAACGGGTGTCACACCTGCAAAATCAAAGGCGGCATTTAACCCGCGATGCTTTTTGATCTCTTGATCATCTGGGGCGAAAGCAAAGTCAGCGCCCCGTGCAAGAGCGTTAGCTCTAGCATCTTCGCGGGGATCAATTGCAATGACTGTGCTGCAACCAACTAGCTTTAATAACTGCACTGCGTGAATTCCAAGTCCGCCCACACCAAAGACCACTGCGCTTTCTCCTGCTTGCATCTTTGCAGTAGAGGAAATTGCAGCCCATGGTGTTGAGACCGCATCAGGAATAATTGCTGCTTGCTCAAAAGGCAAGGAATCAGGAATGGTGGCAACTAACTCTGACTTTGTCACAACGTATTGGGCCCAACCGCCGTTGTAATCAAAACCCATAGTTGTTATCTGTTGGG
>CAJARE010000049.1 GCA_903944255.1 uncultured beta proteobacterium | reverse complement strand
TGCACCATCACCGTGCGGAGCATTGGATTGTGGTCAAAGGCGTGGCTGAAATTACCAATGGTGATCAAGTCATTACGCTCACTGAGAATCAAAGTACCTACATCCCCCAAGGGCAAACCCATCGCTTAGCTAACCCAGGTAAGACCCCACTAGAAATCATTGAGGTGCAATCGGGTAGCTATCTAGGTGAAGACGACATCGTGCGCTTTGAAGATACCTATGGGCGTAGTTAAGCAGTGCCCAAATTAGTTGTTCAATATTGATATTAGATAGATTGTTTTTAAGAGAGTTCACATGAGTAAGCAAAAAGTCGCCCTGATCACCGGCATCACTGGCCAAGATGGTTCTTACCTGGCTGAGTTCCTGTTAGAAAAAGGCTACATTGTTCATGGCATTAAGCGCCGCGCCTCTTCTTTTAATACCGAGCGGATTGATCATCTCTATCAAGACCCCCATGTTAATCATCCGGATTTAATTCTGCACTATGGTGACTTAACCGATACCAGTAACTTAGTACGTATTATTCAAGAATGTCAGCCTGATGAGATTTATAACCTTGGTGCGCAGTCTCACGTAGCCGTTTCTTTCGAGTCTCCTGAATACACGGCAGACGTCGATGCCATGGGCTCCTTAAGAATGTTAGAGGCGATCCGCATCTTAGGTCTTGAGAAGAAAACCCGCTTTTACCAAGCATCCACTTCCGAGCTCTATGGCCTAGTACAAGAAATCCCCCAAAAGGAAACGACCCCGTTTTACCCCAGAAGCCCGTACGCAGTAGCGAAGATGTACGCCTACTGGATTACCGTCAATTACCGCGAGGCCTATGGCATCTATGCCTGTAACGGCATCCTCTTCAACCATGAGTCTAAACGCCGCGGTGAGACCTTTGTGACTCGCAAGGTAACTCGTGGCCTTGCCAACATTGCCCAAGGTCTTGAGAAGTGCTTATTTATGGGCAATATCGATGCTCTACGTGACTGGGGTCATGCCAAGGACTACGTACGCATGCAATGGCTGATGCTCCAGCAAGAGCAACCAGAAGACTTTGTGATTGCGACCGGTGTGCAGTTCACCGTTCGTGAGTTTATTACCCGTAGCGCTAAGCAGTTAGGCATCACCCTCAAGTTTGAAGGCGTGGCTGAAAATGAAAAAGCGATCGTAGCTAGTATTGAAGGCGACAAGGCGCCGGCACTCAAGGTAGGCGATGTCGTCGTGCAAATCGATCCCCGTTACTACCGTCCTACTGAAGTGGAGACCTTGCTGGGCGATCCGACTAAAGCCAAAACCAAACTGGGCTGGGTTCCTGAAATTACTCTAGATCAAATGATTGTCGAGATGGTAGCCAACGACTTGGAAAAAGCCAAGCAACACGCTCTTTTAGAAAAGCATGGCTACTCAGTAGCGGTAGGCAAAGAGAATTAAGAGCAAATGAACAGACCTACAGAGCTAAGCCCAAAGATCTATGTTGCTGGCCACAGAGGCATGGTCGGCTCAGCCATTGTGCGCAATCTGCAAGCCAAAGGCTTTAACAATATTGTGACTCGCACTCATGCAGAGTTGGATTTGACCAATCAAGCGCAAGTAGCCGCCTTCTTTGAATCTGAAAAGCCGGACCAAGTCTACTTAGCCGCAGCAAAGGTAGGAGGCATCCATGCCAACAATACCTATCCAGCACAGTTTATTTATGAGAACTTGATGGTGCAAAACAATGTCATTCATCAGGCGTTTGCTAGTGGAGTAAAGAAGCTCTTGTTTTTGGGATCTAGCTGTATTTATCCTAAGCTGGCTCCCCAGCCGATGAGTGAAGATGCTCTCCTAACGGGTAAGTTAGAGCCCACTAATGAACCTTATGCCATTGCCAAGATTGCGGGCATCAAGATGTGCGAGAGTTACAACCGTCAGTATGGCGGGTCTCATGGTATTGATTACCGCTCGGTTATGCCCACCAACCTCTATGGCCCAGGCGATAACTACCACCCAGAAAATAGCCATGTCATCCCAGCGCTCATTAGGCGATTTCATGAGGCAAAGCTTGCCAATGCCCCTGAAGTAGTGATTTGGGGTACAGGCACACCTAAACGCGAGTTCCTCTATGTTGACGATATGGCTGCAGCATCCGTATTTGTGATGGATTTAGATAAAGCCACTTACTATAACCAAACGCAGCCAATGCAAAGTCACATTAATGTGGGCTTTGGTAGTGATGTGACTATTAATGAGTTAGCCCATGCGGTAGCAAAAGCAACTGGTTATCAGGGCAGTATTAGCTTTGATTCCACTAAGCCTGATGGGTCGCCTAGAAAGTGGATGGATTCATCTAGGTTGAGAAGCCTGGGATGGAGTCCATTAGTTGATCTAGAGAGTGGCTTATTAGAGGCATATAAAACAATGCCGCACAATAAGAAGGGCCAATCCAAAGTGATGCCGATTATGTTGAGCATGACATCACAACAATTTTTTAGCTAAAGCCCCGCCTAAGTTTCCTTA
>CAJARE010000048.1 GCA_903944255.1 uncultured beta proteobacterium | reverse complement strand
GAGCTCGGGCTTAGGCATCGCCTCAACGTCACATACCCCAGAAAACTGTGGATGCTTTTTAGCTAAGTGATTAGCAAATTTTGCTAAGGTTTTACTAGCACCAATACCAACGCACACTGGCAAACCGGTAGTGTCCTTGACCTGCTGCTTCATGCTCAACCCTAAAGCAATCGTGTCAGGATATTGCTTTAGGACAGTTTCAATTTGTAGAAAACTTTCATCAATGCTGTACACCTCTAAATTGGGTGTAAATTTTCTGAGTGCCTGTACTACGCGATTGCTCATATCGCCATACAAGGTGTAATTAGACGAGTAAGCCTGAATGCCATGTTTCTTGGCCAGGTCTTGCATCTGAAACCAAGGTGTCCCCATCTTCACGCCCAGCGCTTTTACTTCGGCGCTGCGCGCTACCGCACAACCATCATTATTCGAAAGCACTACCATCGGCACTGCTTCTAACTTAGGGGCAAATACTCGCTCACACGAAACATAAAAGTTGTTGACATCAACGAGCGCAAACAGTGGATTTGTTAAATGAGCACTCATCTCACTTTCCGCCTCTAGCGCTGGAGTGACTGTACTTGCGAACCACTCCAACGACGACACCCCAAATTTGTAACTCATTGCCTTCATTAAAGGTAATGGGCTGATAGTTTGGGTTTTCAGGTTGAAGCTCGATGCGACCACGTAATTGATACAGGCGCTTAATGGTGTACTCACCGTCAACAACGGCCACCACAATATCTTTATGTTTTGGCTTGAGGGCTTTGTCCACCACCACCTTATCGCCATCGCAAATTCCGGCGCCCATCATCGAGTCACCCTTCACGGTGAACATAAAGGTGGCCGGCTTGTTCTGTACGAGGTAATGATTGAGGTCCAATCCCTCTTCTGCGTAATCAGCTGCCGGACTTGGAAATCCAGCAGAAATCCGATGGCTTAACAGCCTTGTCTCATAGGCGGCAAAATGGGCTGCCAAGGCTTGTGGCGCTTGGCTTAAGGTCACTTTTGTAGGATGCATAGCTGATGTCATAGTGATTAATATACTGTATATTTATACAGTATATGTAAAAACCATCAAAATGAGGTGATTTTTGTTGCTTTTGAGCTCTCTGCCTAAATTTTAGGCAAGAAAAAACCACCCGAAGGTGGTTTCAGAGGGCGCCAAGAGACGGTGTATTAGACGTCATTCATAAAATCGCCACCACCACTATCGTCCCAACCACTAGCGCCACTATCATCCCATGAGCCTGCATCACGCACACCAAAGTTCTGATCGCCTAGTGGAGAACCGCCTACCTGAGTCAGGTTGGGGTTAGCAGTATTAGAGTTACCAAAGTTATTATCGCGACCGCCCATCAAATGGCCAGCCAAAGCTTGGCCAGCATACATACCTGCACCTAAAGCAGCGCCCGTTGCCAAGCTACCCATCAAGCCACTACCAGCAGCAGGTGCGCCTGGATATCCAGGGCCGCCAGGAGCACCAGGTGCACTAGGGCCACCGGGAGCACCAGGATAAGGAGCGGGTCCACCAGGAGTGCCTGGATAACCAGCAGCTGGAGCGTTATACACCTGAACTGCATCGCGCTTACGACGCTTTAAAACCATGATGGTGCCAACCACGAGAATTGCAATCAAACCCCAAAACAAAGGGCTACTAAAAATAGAAGTTGCGCCGACACTAGGAAGGCCTGCTGGACTTGCTAATTGCGTTTGCAATTTTTGCACTGAGCCTGCTTGTGCAAACGGTAATCCTGGCGCCAAACTTTCCGCTTTCAAAAGGTGGCTACGTGCTGCGTCCAATTTACCTTGCTTGGCATTGATCTCTGCAGCAACGTAATGTGCCTTAGCACTATTAGGATGATTTTGTAAAACCTCTTTAATCATGGTATCGGCTTTAGTCAGTTGCCCTGCTTGCACTGTCTGATATATCTCAGGTAAGGTGGCTTCAGCAAAGACAGCATTACTCATCAGCAAAGTCATTGCCGCAAATAGACTGAGGAAAAGATTCGTTACTTTACGCATTTTCATAGAAACTCCTTGATGGCTAAGTCGCCTACGAATAGGCGAATCAATGCATTATCCCTACTTTAGGGAATTTTGTTACCTGCACAATATATGCGGTCTAAGTAGGGGAATTCAAGGGGGTAAAACTGCTCAAAAATACTGTTTTTAGGGCTAAGAAATGCCTTAAGCCAGCATTCAATCAGATTGACTATGAATAAAGTCTAAAACCAGTTTATTAAACTGCTCGGGGTGACTTCTTGAGTAAGCATGCCCACCTTTTTCAAAAAGGATTAATTGCGCATTGGGTATCAGTGTCGCCATCTCCTCAGAAAAGTACGCAGGGGTTAAAAGATCATCTTTTGCGCAAATCACTAATGTGGGCGTCTTGATTTTTTTAAGATCAGCACTCACATCAAATCTCAAGATGGATTCAATTCGGCTTCCCATAATTTCTGGTGAACTTAATTCAAATTGAGCCGTTCTTGCTTCAACTGCCAATAATTCATCATGATGTGCATTCGTAAATTCTGGCGGATAAAAAAGTAAAGAGGTTGTTTTTGCATAGACCTCAGGGCCCATGACTTCTAAAATTTGTTTTCGCAGACCCCAAACCCGATGACGGTAATGATCTGCCTTATGAACGCTGGCATAAAGTACTAGACTGGCCAATCGTTCTGGGTAATGAATGGCGATGACTTGACCAATTGCACCACCCGTAGAGTGCCCAACAAAATGAACTTTTTCAATCTTCAATGCATCAAGCAGACCAATAAAATCTGCTGCTAGTTGCTCAATTGATTCCACCTTCAGCGCAGAGCTTCCACCAGTACCTCTTTGGTCGTAAGCTAGTACTTGATATTCTTTAGCAAAATCGCCAATTTGAGGC
The DNA here is from genome assembly GCA_903944255.1 of uncultured beta proteobacterium. Taxonomy (GTDB): domain Bacteria; phylum Pseudomonadota; class Gammaproteobacteria; order Burkholderiales; family Burkholderiaceae; genus Polynucleobacter. Next base: position 9,630 of record CAJARE010000048.1, on the reverse strand, counting down.
TTCCAATATGAGCGCGAACCCCCCATTCCGGCGACCAGCACAATCGGTATTTCACTTGAGTTCTCCAGGCCATGCCATTCATATTCTTGACTAATCTTATTGGCATCAATGATTGGCATAGATCCTTAATTTCCGATATGCGCTGTCGAAGCAATCTCTACCAAAAACTCAGGTTTGACTAATTGAGCTTGAATGCAATAACGAGCCGGTGAAGGCTGAGGGAAATATTCCTTATAGACCTCGTTTACCGCTGCGTAATCATCTAAAGATTTTAAAAAGATCTGATTAAAAGCAATGTCAGACATCGAACCACCGGCTTCTGTAACAACTGCTTTAATGCTCTCAAGGATGTTACGCGTTTGGGCTTTGACATCACCGATACCAACAATATTGCCCTGTGAATCTAAAGACAACATACCAGAAACATATAAAACGTTTCCAGCTTTGGCCCCCGGCGAATACGGCGCTAAAGGGGGTGCTGAACCTTTAGGAATAATGGGTTTAAAGCTCATTTTTTTCTCCTTCGTAGCATTAAACAAATAATATTAATCGACCTGGATGCCAGCATCTTTGACTAATTTGGCCCATCTTTTGATATCCCCATCAAGGAATTTCACAAATTCATCGGTAGGCAAAACAAAGGGCTCTGCACCCATTTCAAAGAGTTGATCTTTCACTTCATTCGTAGAAAGGATCTTGACCATTTCATCATTAAGACGTTTTGCAATGGGCTGAGGTAAACCAGTTGGGGCAAGCACACCAAACCATGAGGTCACCTCCGCGCCCCGAATACCAAGCTCTGCAAGAGTCGGTACATTGGGTAGTGCACGCGTTTGTTTGCTTCCTGCAATCGCTAGAGCACGTAACTTTCCACCACGAATATTAGGTAATACTGTTGGAAGATTATCAAACATCATATCGACTCGACCTGAGATTAAGTCGGTCATTGCTAGTGGAGCACCCTTATATGGAATATGCGTTAACTTAATTCCTGTAGATTGCTGAAATAACTCTCCAGCTAGGTGAGGAATTGCACCAGTACCACTGCTGGCATAGGTCAGCGGATCCTTTTGATTTTTGGCAAGAGTTAATAACTCCTGAACTGTATTCGCCTTTACACCAGGATTAACGACCAGAGCAACCGGAATCTGCGCAACCATCGTGATGGGTTGAAAGGCCTGTGGAGACTGATAGGATAAATTTTTATAGACTGCTGGGGCAATCGATTGTGTTGCTGCAGATCCTAGAAACAAGGTATATCCATCAGGGTTTGCTTTTGCAACTGCTGACGCTGCGATGGTGCCTCCAGCTCCAGTCCGATTTTCAACTACGATCGTTTGATTTAGGGCCACAGAAAGCTTTTGAGAAACCATTCGTGCAAGCAGATCAGCAGAACCACCAGGCGGGAAGCCTGCAATCATGGTGATTGGCTTATTAGGATAAGTTTGTCCCATCACAGTAGAGACACTTAATACCGATCCAGCAAGGACAATACAAACTGTTTTGAGTAAGTTAGCAGAAAATGTTTTCATCACAAACCTTCTTTGTTGTTCATCTTAAGTAAATATTAACTGAATTATTGCCAAAGTGATTCTTCGATAGAAGAAATCTCGCTCTTAGCAATGATAGACACTGCTAGGTAGCACTACGGGGTAGCATTCATTTCCACAAGTTTGCCAGCCGCAGAAACTAAGTAAGCCTTACTGGGCTTATCTTCACGGATCCTGGATAACTGCGTTTGATAGACTCGCAATTGCGCGAGGTATTTCTGGTGCAATAGGGACCCTTCTGGAGGAATACTGAGTTTGTAATCTAGGATAGCGAAATGATCTTCAAACTCAACTAAGCGATCAATCCGATACCCTTTACCCTCTGCTGTAGCTATATCTAATTCATTCCAAGCAGTGATCCATTCTCCTGAAGTAAGGTAGGGTTTGAGTTCTGATGTTTCTAATACGGTTTTGGCACGCACAATGAGATCCTTTGCCTGCTCTTGATCTACACCCATCCAATTCATGAGCTCTTGCTCACTGGGCATTGGAGGTTTTGCTTGATTGCCAGAGTCTGGGATTAAGAACTCAAGCAAGCGATGAAAGTTTGTACCTTCTTGCAGGAGCTCGGGATCAGGCTCTTCTTTAGCTCGCTCTAATAATGTAACTTTTAACTCTTCTGCTAGAGCGCCACTTTCTATTTTAGAAAGATGCTCTAGATGATCTTTAGCGGCATCATCCCAGGCGATATCAAAGTGATCCATCTTAAAGGACATCCTCCCAAGCTCTTGCTTAGTTTCATCCGCCTGAGGATTTTCATTGGGTAGATTGAATACAATAACATCCAAAATATTCAGGCCCGCAGCGAGCGCTCTGCCATACCATGACCGCTCGTTAATACCAGTTTTAGTTCTTGCATCTACACCACTGAGCCATAAGCCCTGCTTTGCACGAGTCATTGCGACATATAGCAAATTCCAATTTTCATTTTGACTTACTTCATTTTCTTTTTTGAAAATAGTACTACGCTCACCCGTTAAAGATGCAGAGGTATAAAGCGAAAGATGTCTAGGACTAGCGTCCTCTGGTGACCAATCGAGCAAGACGCCCCGATGTGGCGCACGCCACTCAGTATGATTGGCATCGAGCATAATGATAAATGGCGCTTCCAGGCCTTTAGCCCCATGAATGGTCATCAAACGTACTCGCCTATGTCGCTCTTCCTCAGACATCTCACTTTCAACATCTACTTCACCAATATCTTCACTGGCTTCAGATGCCGTCTCTGCCTCTACATCTCCTTCATCTGGAGTCTCATCATCATCGCCCTGTCGCATTGCGTTAATTTCATCAATAAAACGACTCAAGCTAGGGTAACGTCCACCGTCTTGATTTAGTGCCAACTCTAAAAAGGCATCAAGGTTTGCTAGAACTTGTGCACGTGCTAGATTTTGAGCGGCAATAGCATATTGAATTCGTAAGTTACTTTCGTGATAAATCAGGTCGAGTAAATCGTGAACTGGTAGAGCCTCGCCAAGCACCCGCCAATGCTCTAAATATCGAGCAGCCTTCTGAATCAGGGGGCTTTGATTAGCCTGTAATGCATCCCACCAAGAGGTATAGCCTTGGCTAATACTGATACTTAGCTCCTGCATCTGAGCCTCTGTAAAGCTAAAGATGGGGCTGCGAAGAACTTGTGCAAGCGGTAAATCATGTCTTGGGGATACCAAGACAGTGAGTAAAGCAATCAGATCATCTATCTCGAGCGTATTCAGTAATCCACCTAAGCGTGAACTGTCATATGCGAGTGCCGCCTCACGCAAAGCCAGCTCATATTGGGCTAAATATTTTCTACGCTTGACCAGCAAAATAAAGTCACTGCCTCTAGCAGGTCGCCAAAATGCTTTTCCATCTTTTTTATCCATCACTTGGCGAGTTGCCAAAATATGATGAATCAAACGACTAACTTGTTTACCCTCTTCATAGCGCTGTTGATCACTTGCGGTTTGTCCTACATCCTCAATCGGAGCATCAAAGGCTGTGCCAATACGCTGTAGCTGATCATTTTCAACGCGCTCAATTAAGGGTAACAAAAATACCTCCCCTTTTGCAGAGAAATTTTGCGAGGGCAGACCATCTAGCAAAGGCGTCCATTCTGTGTGTTGCTCGCTATAACGATAGCTTGCTGGTAGAGCTCCCGACATAAAAATAGCGTTCACTGCATCATTGATTGCTGGCGCATTTCGACGAGTCGTATTTTTTGGCAAATAGACAGCGCCCAATTTATCTTCTAAAAAAACTTGGGCGCTTTCAAACAGGCGGGGATCTGCGCGGCGAAACCGATAAATAGACTGTTTAGGATCGCCGACAATAAAGATGTTGGGCTTGGACCCGTCGTCACCATAGCCTTCGAGCCATGAACGCAAAATTTGCCACTGCAATGGATTGGTATCTTGAAACTCATCAATCAAAATATGTGAATACTTGGCATCTAAGCGCGCCTGCAGATACGACGCGTTGGCAGCGCTTGCCATTAACTGACTGACACCAATTTCTAAATCATCAAAATCTCTAACCCGCATGGACTCTTTAGTTCTCGCCAAATGCTCAAGCATGGCTTCACTCATCGCAAACCAAGCTTGATTGAGGTCGTGCATAAGATGCTCGCTTTGCCACACAAACAAAGATTGATATGCATTCACCCAATTATTGCGAATCGCAGTAATCTGCGCTGGGTCGCCCCCTGTTTGCTTAAGAAAACTCAACATCGGAACAGATGTATCTTCAATCTCAGCTAAAGGTGTCCGCTTTTGTGTCAGAAAATAAGATTCCCATTGATCCGCAATATCCATCACCGATCCGCCTGCACGATGATGCTCAATGACATACTCTATAAAAGCTGCATTTTTCTTTTGGGTTGGCGTACCATGACTAAAGCATTGATACATCATCGCCAAATCAGCGCCTGTTTGCGCTTGTTGCCAATGGGTTTCTAGTGGATTGGGTGTACCTAGAAACGGTAGTACCTGATTTAAATAATCAATCGGTTTTACACCCTTAGCAACACAGGCATCTTGAAAAAATGTCCATGCGCCTCTTTGCTTAAAGAGGCTATAGTTGCCCATCAAAAACTTTTGTGTTTCATGCGCGCCAAACTCTGCAAGTAATACGTCATAGTGCCTTTTCAGATTCTCTGAGAGATTACCCCACCAGTCCTCCATGCACTCCTCTTGCAAGCGCTTTGCATCCTCTCGTAAATTAAATCCAGGCTGTACTTCAGCAGACACTGGCGCTGCACCAAGCAAGCGCCCAAACCATCCATGGAAAGTATCAATTACGATCGCCTGAGGACTAGACAATACCTTGAGGTACAGAGCTCTCGCTTGTGGAAGTAGCTTTTGCGCTTCTTCAGCAGTTAAGCCTCGGTCTTTTAATTCTTTGATCAGAGTTTTATCGTCAGCAGTAGAAAACTCTTCAAGCAAACCATAAAGGCGATCCCGCATTTCCTGCGCGGCTTTACGAGTAAAAGTGAGGGCAAGGATTTCTTGTGGCTTTGCACCGGCTAATAAAAGCCTAATCATGCGTGCAACTAATAACCAAGTCTTACCACTGCCAGCGCACGCAGATACGATGACTGATTTCTCAGGGTTACAAGCTAAGGGATAATCGAACTCTTCTCTCACCACATACCCTTTCTACAAATACCCCGAGCTTCACAGTATTTGCAAACGCTATTGGGTGCAAAAGCTTGCATAGGCTGTCTTGCCCACAGGACATTTAAATCTTTCTCAATTTGGGTTGAAAATTGATCCATCAATTCAGACATATCCTCCACAGCATTTGCCCGAATATTTTTTGCTTCGCCTTTCTCCAACTCTGCTTTAAGCGTCACCCATTCCGCCTTCTCGACCCTGCGCCCAGGAAGATGCGCTGCAATTGGGTTCTCATTAGCAGCACGAGCGTAGATCAACAATTGAGGATCATTTAAGATATATTCAGCACGATCCTTGATCTTTTTCATCTTTTGGTTTTTGTAATCAATGACCGCAGCGACAGTGCCATCATTTATATGAATATCAAATCGGTCTGCGCGGCCAGCAATGTTGATCTCTCTTACAAGGCCATCAGGGTCTTTTAAAGTCAAGGTAAAGCCCACTGGCAATTCAGCATCGTGATAACGCCAACCCTCTTTCTCCCGTTTCAGTTGCCAATCAATAAAGCTCGGAATTTGTTTCTGCCAATCGCGTAAGGTTCCCAGCACTCTCGCATCACCTGCAATTAAGCGCTCGAACTCTTTCTCAGAGTATAAGATTAAGTGATTAATCATCCACTGCCGACGGATCTGCTCCCCTTGATGAATGGGAGAGTGAGACTTTTCTTCTTCAGTCTTTAAGGCCTGAAAAAATGTTTTCAAAAGTGCATGCAAGGTTTGACCAGTTAAGGATGCATCAAAACCCTCTTCAAATTCTTTTGCTTTGCGCAATCCGAGTAAGCTACTGACGTAGTAACGATAAGGACAATCACGCAAAGCCTTATAGGCGCTTGGAGAAACCGTTACCGGAATTGCCAAATCTTTATCAGGGATACTCACCGCCATTTGGATTGGATCTGATTGCCCCATGTAAGGCTCAAACTTCAGATCAGTCACGTGTAATGGATCTCGATGCTTTAGAGCCGCCTGCAATCGCTGTATCCAAGCAGAGGCTCTCAGTGGCTCACCACTCTTGCTCTTGCTTTGCCAAAGTAAATCTACATTCGGACAAGATGTTAATAAACCAGAAAGGTCTCTCGCCTGCTGAACATATTGAGCGGCAATAGTGGAAGACTTGAGAAAACCATTGAGCGTATCCGAGAAAAATAATGGCGGCTCAGAAAAAGCGGGTAACTGCTGCTCATCACAGCCGACTAAAACTACTGCATCAAATTGACGCAGACGAGTCGAGCTCAGCGGCAAGATACTCAGGGTTGCTTTTGCTTCTCGGCCCTCTTCTTCGTAAGAGGCTTCCTCAATAACTGTTTTTAATAGACTTAGCCATTCTGGTAAGCGCATTTTGACATCATGATGTGCGCCAGTACTCAGATCAAAATTCTTGAGAGTCTCCAATAGTTGCTTACCTGCTGAATCTTTCTCAAGACGATCATGTATTCCCATCTTCTGAAGATCATCTTGCAAAAGATTGTAGGCAGATGAGCAGGCTAAGGTTTCCTGTTGCCACGCTCTATGGCGCTGACTTACGAAAGCGATGAGCTGATGAAGTTGTTCATTCGGTAATCCTCCATTTGTTGCAGCGTAGTAATTGGCTCTTTCAATAGCCATCAAGAACGTCTGCCATCCAGACTTAGCCTGACTCGCAATCAAAATATCTTCTAGCTGTGCCGTCAGTCCAATACTCATCTCAGATGGTATGTTGAGACTGTGTGCAAGATCAAAATAGGGGTTTTGTAAAAACTCGAGTAAGGTGCTTGCACTCGGCCCCTCTTTAGGGGCACGAATGAGTTCTAACCAACTATCAAAAGCGGCGGCCGCTCTGGTGGTAGATAACTTCCAACCAGTTTCGTCACGTATCTGCAGTGAGCTACCTAAGCGACTCAGTAATGCACGCGCTCTGCGGGCTGCTAAACGATCCTGTGCAACTAGTGCAATATTTGTCTTGCCTGCAATCAAGTGCTTCTCAATAGACTTAGTCGCACCCCAAGCCAATTCCTCAAAACGCCTAGCTGCAAGTAATCGCCATCCATCATGCCGATTAATCTCGATATTGCTTGCAACTTGCTTTTGCTCCTCATCATTTGTAATGGCAATCTCACCTTGCGCATCTAGACCTGAAAGTGCTTCAGACCATAAGGCGACTGATTGCCAATCTAAATTAACTTGGACTACTGGCACATATTGCGCGTAATCACTCAGATACCGATTCATTAAGTCTTGATCAATCGGCTTTGGATCGGCAGTCTGAACCCAGATGAAGGGCCGGCCGGCCTGCGAGTTTATTTTTACAAGCTGCAAATGATCGGCCATGGCCAAATGTTTACGAATAACTGGGTCTCCAACATTGGTAAGGTAACGCCAAAATGCTAAGAGACCTACTGATTCTTCATCAACTACTTTTCGAGATAAACCAAGGTATGCTTTTGCAATCGCTTGATCTAAAACTAACTCTACTTTCTTGAGCCATACTTCAATATCAAGCGAATGGGTTTCTAACAAACCATTTAGCTCATTTTGTAGTTGGGGAACTACTGCTTCAGATAATGAGTCACACGCATCAATGACAGCTTGAGCTAAGCCCCATGCTCCTGCATCACTCTCCGCTTTGAACCAAGCCTTGAGTTTGGGATGTTTTCGCAAGTTCACATAAACTGAGATCCATCTTTCAAGATCCGATTGCTTCTTGGGAAACTTCCACGCGTTGGGCGCAGCCTCTAACCAATCTGCAAAGCTAATGACTTGGGGCAAAAAACGTAGGTGGCTTGGTAAATCTTTTGGTCGTGTTTGCTCAAGTGCTGCCCTTAGTCCAATGAGAGGCCCTGCAGTACTCAGCACCACTAGGGGGCGCTGCTTGGTTTGCACTGCACAACTCCATATTCCTAGAGCCAGTTCCTTAAGAGCCCCTGAATTAGGCGTTATTGCCCAAGCATATGGCTGCTTTTGGTCTGAAATCGTGGGAAATGGATGGGGCATTAAAGAGGGCTAATAAAGGTTATTGGGTGATTAATTTCTGATTTTGAGCACAATGCACAGCTTATTGCTAATATAAGCGGTGTAACGCCATAACTAAATAAGTCTAAATAAGGAATTTTCATGAGTGCCGGCATTAAATATGTAACTGACGCCTCTTTCGAACAAGACGTCCTCAAGTCCGATAAACCTGTTTTGCTTGATTTCTGGGCAGAATGGTGCGGTCCTTGCAAAATGATTGGTCCAATCCTGGAAGAGCTCTCCGGTGAGTACGGCGACAAAATCCAGATCGCCAAAATGAATGTGGATGAAAACCAAGGTGTACCCGCCCAGTTCAATATCCGTGGCATCCCTACATTAATCCTCTTTAAGAATGGCACAGTTGCTGCTCAAAAAGTAGGCGCTTTGGCTAAATCTCAGTTGACCGCCTTTATTGATAGTCATCTGTAAATTGTCTTATGCCGCGGGTTCACTAGGTGAGCCTGTGGTTTTTAGCGCTTAAACTCTTGTTACACCCGTTTTTTGGTGTAGTATTACTCGATCGCACTTATCAGTGCTCCGATTTTCAGTAACTTACCTCCCCCTTCTTTTAGTAAAACCCCACAATTCTGTTTGCCCACATCTGCCTGATATCCATCAGGGCAGCGATCCCCCAAAACATATTTTTACTTAATCTTTTTTCCTCTTATCAAACCCCGAGAACCACATGCAATTAACTGAACTCAAAGTCCTCCACGTATCCGCTCTGCTTGAAATGGCAGCCAGCCTGGAGATTGAAAATACCCAACGGATGCGCAAACAAGAGCTCATGTTTGCCATTCTCAAAAAACGCGCTAAAGCCGGTGAAATGGTTTTTGGTGACGGCACTTTAGAGGTATTGCCAGATGGCTTTGGCTTCTTGCGTTCTCCCGAAGCCTCTTATATGGCTTCTCCAGATGATATTTATATCTCCCCTGCGCAGATTCGCCGCTTTAATCTCCATACCGGTGACAGTGTTGAAGGTGAAGTACGCACTCCTAAAGATGGTGAGCGTTACTTTGCATTAGTAAAGGTAGACAAGATCAACGGTTTGGCTCCTGAGGCTCTCAAGAACCGCATCATGTTTGAGAACCTCACCCCATTACACCCAAATCGGACAGTTCTGTTAGAGCGCGATATCAAGGCGGAAGAAAACTTGACCGGTCGTATCATCGATATGATCTCCCCGATTGGCTTTGGACAACGCGGTTTGATTGTGTCTTCGCCTAAATCTGGCAAGACGGTGATGATGCAGCACATCGCGCATGCTATCGCTGCCAATCACCCTGATGCAATCTTAATTGTTCTACTAGTTGATGAACGCCCTGAAGAAGTGACCGAGATGCAGCGCTCCGTTCGCGGTGAAGTCGTTGCCTCAACGTTTGATGAGCCAGCAGTGCGTCACGTGCATGTTGCTGAGATGGTAATTGAAAAAGCTATGCG